>NZ_LIQY01000122.1 GCF_001418495.1 Streptomyces pathocidini
TTCCGCCCGGCCCTCGCCGCCGCCACGGCCCTCTCGCTCGCCGCGGCCCTCGGCGGTTGCGGGCTGATCACCGCCGAGACGCCCCCGGGCACCCTCACCGTCGCCGACTACTACACCTCCGAGCCGGGCAACACCGCGCTGACCGAGATCCTGCGCTCCTGCGGCCGCCGCACCGGTGTCGAGGTGCGGCGCGAGGTCATGCCGCGCTCCCAGCTCGTACCCAAGCTGCTGCGGGACGGGGCCGCGGAATCGCTGCCCGACCTCGTCCTCAGCGACAACCCCGACCTGGCCAAACTGGCCTCCACCGGGGCCCTGCTGCCCCTGGATGGCAAGGTGGACACAGACGGCTTCTACGACAGCGTGCTCCAGGCCGGCACGTACCGGGGCGAGTTGTACGGGGTGGCGCCCGGGGTGAACGGGCTCGCGCTCTTCTACGACAAGCGGGCCCTCGCCGAGGCCGGGCTGCGGCCGCCCACCACCTGGGGCGAACTCCGCTCCACCGCCAAGAAGCTGACCAGGGACCACCGCTACGGCCTGGCGCTCTCCGCGATCGACACCGAGGAGGGCACCTGGCAGTTCGAACCCTTCCTGTGGGGCGCCGGCGGCGACCTCCGCGACCTGGACTCACCGCGGGCCGTCGAAGCGCTCACCTACTGGGAGTCGCTCTTCGACGACGGCTCGGTGTCCAAGTCCAGCCTCAACTGGGAGCAGTCCGGCGCCGCCGACCAGTTCGTCGGCGGACACGCGGCCATGATGATCAACGGTTCGTGGCAGCTGGCCGCCCTGGACGAGCACGAGGACCTCGACTACGGCGTCGTGCCCCTGCCGGTCAGAAAGCCGGGCGAGCGGCCCGCGACCCCGCTGGGCGGCGAGACCTGGGCCGTGCCCAAGGGGCCCAGGCAGGGCAAGGCCGTGCGCGTCCTGGACTGCGTGCTCGGCCGCGCCAACATGCTCCAGTGGTCCCGGCTGCGGGCCGACGTGCCCAGCCATCCGGCCGTGGCAGGACAACTGGCCGAGGAACAGCCCGACTTGGCGCCGTTCATCGCAAGCGCGCCGAGCGCCCGGTCCCGTACGGCCGTGCTCGGCACCCACTACCCGGCCGTGTCCCAGGCGATCTCCACCGCTCTCCAGCGGGTCGCCACCGGAAAGCTCAGCCCCGGGAAGGCCCTCGCCGCGGCCCAGCGGCAGGCCGAGTCCGCGGACGACTGACAACGCGAGGTGCGCACCCCCATGACCAGAACGCGGCTCGCGAAGCTGAGCTTCTACGTCCCCGCCCTGCTGTACCTGGCGGTCTTCTTCGGCTTCCCGATCCTGACCAACCTCACCATGTCCTTCCAGGACTACACGGTGACCTCCTTCTACGCGGGCGACGCCCCCTGGACGGGGCTCGGCAACTACGCGGCGGTTCTCGGCGACGAGCTGTTCCCCACCACGCTGTGGAACACGGCCGTTTTCACGGTCGCCTCACTCGCCTTCCAGTTCGCCATCGGCCTGGGCCTGGCCCTGTTCTTCCGCCGCCGCTTCCCGCTCGGCGGGCTGCTGCGGGCGCTGCTCCTGCTGCCCTGGCTGCTGCCGCTGCTGGTCTCCGGCACGGTCTTCCGCTGGCTGCTCGACCAGGACTACGGGATCGTCAACCACGTGCTGCTCACCCTGCACCTGATCAGCGATCCGGTGCCGTGGCTGGTCAGCCCGGACCACGCCATGGCGGCCGTCGTCATCGCCAACGTGTGGATCGGCATCCCGTTCAACATGGTGATCCTCTACGGCGGACTCCAGTCCATAGCGCCGCACCTGTACGAGGCGGCGGCGCTGGACGGGGCAGGCGCCTGGCAGAAGTTCCGGTACGTGACGTGGCCGCTGCTGCGCCCGGTCACCTCGGTGGTGCTGATGCTGGGGCTGATCTACACGATCAAGGCGTTCGACGTGGTCATGGTGCTCACCCAGGGCGGCCCCGCGGACGCGACGCAGCTGCTGTCCACCTGGTCGTACCAGGTCTCCTTCACCGAGCTGCACTTCGGCGAGGGCGCCGCGGTGGGCAACGTCCTCATCGTCATCGCCATGCTCTTCGCGCTGGTCTATCTCCGCGCGGTCCGCAGGGAACAGGCCGGGAGGTAGCCCCCATGTCGACCACCACAACCACCGCAACCACTTCGGCCACCGCAACCACCACAACCACCGCAGCCACCGCAGCCACCGCGACGGCCGCTCGGACCGCCGTCGGCCGCTGGGGAGTCACGGCCCTGGCCCTCGTCATCGTGGCCGTGCTGCTCTTCCCGCTGTACTGGATGTTCAACGCCTCGCTCCAGCCCAGCCACGCGCTGCTGTCCATCCCGCCGCGCTGGTTCCCGGCCGATCCGACGCTGGACGGCTACCGGGCCGCCTTCGACACCCAGGGGCGGCACCTGCTGATCAGCCTCTTCGTCGCCTGCGGGAACGTCCTGGTCACGCTCGCCGTCGCCGCACCGCTGGCCTGGGCGCTGGCGAAGTTCCGGCTGCGGTACGCCGGGCTGCTGCTGTTCGTCCTGCTGATCGTGCAGATGCTGCCGGGCATCGTGAAGGCGAACTCGCTGTTCACGCTGTACAGCGAGATCGGGCTGCTGAACAACACGATCGGCCTGATGCTGGCCCAGTCCACGCTCTCGGTGCCGTTCGCGGCCGTGCTGCTGCGCGCTCAGCTCCAGCAGGTGCCGACCGAGGTCGTGGAGGCGGCGGCCCTGGACGGGGCGGGGCACTGGCGGACGTTCCTGCGGATCGTGCTGCCGATGAGCCGCAACGGGGTCATCACCGCGGGCCTGTTCGCCTTCCTCTTCTCCTGGGCCGACTTCCTCTTCGCCATCACGCTCACCTCGCGCGAGGCGGTGACCCCGGTGACCGTCGGCATCTACCGGTTCATCGGGGCCAACACCACCGACTGGAACGCCCTCATGGCCTCCGCGGTCCTGGCGTCGGTGCCCGCCGCCATCCTGCTGGTGATCGCCCAGCGGTACATCGCGGTCGGCGTCACCGGCGGCTCCGTCAAGGACTGACCCACGACCTCGCCACGGCCTCGCCACGGCCGCGCCACGACCGGCCCAAAAGCACCCGTTCACAGACCTTCCCCCTTCCCAGAACAGGAGACTCATGTTCCGCGAGCACGACGGCGGTCTCGAATTCAGCGCCCGCCACGAGACGTTGCGCGTCGAGCCCTGGGGCCGCGACTCCGTCCGCGTACGGGCCGTCCTCGGTGCCGTACGCGACGACATCCCCGGCGCGCTCCTGGACCGGCCGACGGACGGCAAGGCGGAGATCACCGTCCCCGATCTGACCGGGCTGCGGGCGTTCAAGACCGGCCTCGGCTCCCCCACCGACCCGGTGCCGCCCGCCCGCCTGGTCAACGGGCGGATCACGGTGGAGCTGAGCGTCGAGGGCGAGCTGCGCTTCCTGCGCAGCGCGGACGGCCACGAGCTGCTGGCCGAGCGCCGCGCCCACTTCTGGTGGCCGGGCACCCGCGCGCACACCCCCGTCTCCCCCGGCTACCGCCGCCTGGAGCAGCACTTCGCGGCCTACGAAGACGAGCGGCTGTACGGGCTCGGGCAGCGGCAGCACGGGCTGCTGGACCAGAAGGGCACCGTCGTCGACCTGGTGCAGCGCAACACCGAGGTGTCCATCCCGTTCGTGCTCTCCAGCCGCGGCTACGGCCTGCTGTGGAACAGCCCGGCGGTGGGGCGCGTCGAGTTCGCCGCCAACGGGACCCGCTGGGTGGCCGACAGCGCCCGGCAGATCGACTACTGGATCACCGCGGGCGAGAGCCCGGCCGGCATCCTGCGCGCGTACGCCGACGCGACCGGCCACGCACCCGGGTTCCCCGACTGGGCCACCGGGTTCTGGCAGTGCAAGCTGCGCTACAAGACGCAGGAGGAGCTGCTGGCGGTGGCCCGCGAGCACAAGCGGCGCGGCCTGCCCCTGTCGGTGATCGTGTCGGACTTCTTCCACTGGACCCGGCTCGGGGACTGGAGGTTCGACCCGGCGGAGTGGCCCGACCCGGCGGCCATGGTCCGCGAACTTGACGAAATGGGCGTCAAGTTGATGGTGTCCGTGTGGCCCTCGGTCAACGAGTCGAGCGAGAACCACGCCGAGATGGCCCGCCGCGGCCTGCTGGTCGCCAACGAGTACGGCTCCCCCGCGCACACCGCCTGGACCGACAAGGGCGCCGACCACCAGGTGGCGGTCTCCTTCTACGACCCCACCAACCCCGAGGCGCGTGACTTCGTCTGGTCCAAGTGCCGGGAGAACTACCAGGAGTACGGCATCAACCTGTGGTGGCTGGACGCCTGCGAGCCGGAGATCAAGCCCGGCCATCCGGCGAACCTGCGCTACCACGCCGGGCCCGGCCAGGAGGTGGCCAACCTCTACCCGCGCGAGAACGCCCGCACCTTCCACGAGGGCATGGCCGCCTCGGGCGACACCGACGGCATGTCGTTCAGCCGCTCCGCCTGGGCGGGCAGCCAGCGCTACGGCACCGCCGTGTGGTCCGGGGACGTGGGCACCGACTTCACGACACTGCGGCAGCAGATCGCGGCCGGGCTCAACATCGGCCTGTCCGGCATCCCGTGGTGGACCACCGACATCGGGGGCTTCCACGGCGGCGACCCCGACGACCCCGCCTACCGCGAAGTCCTGTTGCGCTGGTTCCAGTTCGGTGCGTTCTGCCCGATCTTCCGGCTGCACGGCTTCCGGCTGCCGTGGCTGCCGCTGGGCGGCGAGATGACCGGCGGCCCGAACGAGGTGTGGTCGTACGGGGACGAGGCGTACGAAATCATGTGCCGCTACCTCCGGCTGCGGGAGCGGATCCGCCCGTACGTCGCCGAGCAGATGGCGGCCGCGGCGCGAGACGGGCTGCCGCCGATGCGCCCGCTGTTCGTCGAGTTCCCCGGGGACGAGCGCGCGTGGACGGTCGCCGACCAGTTCCTGCTCGGGCCCGACCTGCTGGTCGCGCCGGTGACGGAGGCCGGGGCGGTGCGCCGCGAGGTGTATCTGCCGGCGGGCGCCCGGTGGACGTGCGCGTGGACGGGCGAGGTCTACGAGGGCGGCACGGCGCCGACGCTGGACGCCCCGCTCGACCGGATCCCGCTGCTGCTGCGGGACGGCGCTCAACTCCCCTTGGTGGAGTGAGGGTTGGGGTTGGGCTCGGCGCCGGGTACGACGACCACGTCGCGCCCGGCCCGCCGGAACTCCTCGACGGTCTCCGGTGGGGCACCGTCGTCGGTGACGAGCGTCCAGGGGCCCTCCAGCCGCGCCCACGCGTGGAACGGACGGTGGCCGAGCTTCGCGGCGTGCACCAGCACGTAGACCCGGCGGGAGCGGCGGGCCATCAGCTCCTTGAGCCGGGTCTGCTCCGACTCGGCCTCGCACAGGGCGCCGTCGTTGGTGACCCCGTCCGCGCCGAGGAAGGCCAGGTCGAAGCTCAGCCGCTCCAGGGCCGCTTCGGTCAGCGGCCCGACGAACGCGTCGCTGAGCGGGCGCAGTCTGCCACCGAGGCAGCGCGTGGTGAGGTCCTCGCGCGCCTGCACGTGCCCGAGGACCGGCAGGCTGGCGGTGGTGACGGTCAGCCCAGCCCCGGTCGGCAGCATCCGGGCGACGAGGGCCACCGTCGTACCGGCATCGAGCAGAAGTGACTGCCCGGCGCCGATGCGGCCCGCCGCCCAGCGGGCGATGGCGCGCTTGGCCTCGTACGCCTGGCCGTCCCGCTGGCGCAGCGAGGGTTCGGCCCGGCCGCGCGGTACGGCGATGGCGCCGCCGTAGGTGCGGGCGAGGCGGCCGTCGGCGCTGAGGTGGGTCAGGTCGCGGCGGATGGTGGACGGGGTGACCCCGAAGTGCCGGGCCAGCTCGTCCACTCCGGCCGGACCGGCGTCCTCGGCGAGGTGGATGATCTCCTCCCGCCGCTCGCGGGAGCGGAGCGGGCGAGGCGTGCGGGGCGTGCGGGGCCTGTCGGCGGTGCTCATGCGACGGTCCTCGGAGGCTCAGCCGTGTCGGGCCGTCGACAGGTGGTCGGCGGCTGCCAGTTCGAGGTGGATCAGGTCGCACGACACCGAGGCGAAGGTGTAGCCCTCGGCCAGGCGCCGGGCGGCCGTCGCACCGTCGGTGGTGTGGATGCCGGCGGCGATGCCCGCGTCGGCGGCCGCCGTACGGATCTCCGCCACGGCCGCCTCGAACTCCTCGTCCAGGGCAGGGTCGTTGGAGTCTGCCCCGCCCAGCGCGATGCGCAGGTCCGAGGGGCCGACATAGATCCCGTCGAGGCCGGGGGTCGCGCAGATCGCCTTCAGATTGGCCAGCCCCGCCGCCGTCTCGATCATCGCCAGGACGGCGGTCGCGGCGTTCGCCTCCGCCAGGCTCGGCCCGAGACGCAGCCCGGCCCGCATCGGCCCGTACGAGCGCCGCCCGACCGGCGGGTAGCGGCAGGCGGTGACCGCGGCGGCCGCCTGCTCGGCCGTGTCGATCATCGGCACGATCACTCCGGCCGCGCCCGCGTCGAGGGCCTGCCCGATCGGTGCGGGGTCGTTGGCCACCACGCGCACCAGGCCGACCGCGGCGCCCCCCGCGTCGATCGCCGTCAGCGAGTTGAGCATGCCCGCGTAGCCCATGAGCCCGTGCTGGATGTCCAGGCAGACGTAGTCGTAGCCGAGCCGGGCCAGGCGCTCGGTGACGGGCGGGGCGTCCAGCACGGACCAGTAGCCCACCAGCCGCTCCCTGGCGCGCAGTGCGGCGGTGAATCGGGCGGCGTGGGACGGCGAGTCGCCGGTGCCGGCGGTCTCAGCGGCTGTGCTCATGCGGCGGGCCCCTTCTGGGTAAGTGATCATCTCAACGGGCGGTCGGGTCGGCGGACAGGCATGTCGGCGGGCGGCCAGGTCGGCGGGCGG
>NZ_LIQY01000123.1 GCF_001418495.1 Streptomyces pathocidini
GGGTGGGCACACCGGAACCCGCACCCGGCGCACGGCCCCCACCGGACCGTAGCCGCGCCCGGACCGCAACAGTCCACCGGGGGCTGAGGATTCGTACGCGGCTGCACGCCGGTGGCCACGCTGGCCCACAACGGGGGGGCCGAACCGCGGCCCACCGAGCGCGCCCCGCCGCACGGCGGACCCGCAGGCCCTGCCGGATGGCCCGCCCGTCAGCCCCCGGAGGTGTCCAGCTCCGCGTCAGCGGTCACACACGACGCGTCGTAGGGGTCGTCCAACCAGCCGTCCGGGAGGACGACCCGGTGGCGGCCGGAGGTGCGCCCGCGAGGGCCGTCCGCGCCGACCGGCCACGGCTGGTCGAGATCCAACGCGCCCAGCAGATCGTCCAGTTCGGCCAGCGACGAGGCGATGGCCAACCGCTTCCGCATCTCGGAGCCGACCGAGAACCCCTTGGTGTACCAGGCGACGTGCTTGCGGAAGTCGATGACCCCGCGCGCCTCGTCCTCCAGCCACTCCCCCAGCAGCTCGGCGTGGCGCCGCATCACGAGGGCCACTTCCTTGAGCGCCGGCGCGGCGCGCTCCCCCGTGCCCTCGAAGGCGGCGACCAGGTCGCCGAACAGCCAGGGTCTGCCCAGGCAGCCGCGCCCCACGACGACCCCGTCGCAGCCGGTCTCCCGCATCATCCGCACCGCGTCGTCCGCCGACCAGATGTCGCCGTTGCCGAGGACCGGCACCTCCGGCACCGCCTCCTTCAGGCGGGCGATCGCCTCCCAGTCGGCCTGGCCGCCGTAGTGCTGGGCCGCGGTGCGGCCGTGCAGGGCGATCGCCGTGACGCCCTCCTCGACCGCGATCCGGCCGGCGTCGAGATAGGTGAGGTGGTCGTCGTCGATGCCCTTGCGCATCTTCATGGTCACGGGCAGCCCGCCCGCCCCCGCGACCGCCTCCCGCAGGATCGACCGCAGCAGGTTCCGCTTGTACGGCAGCGCGGACCCGCCGCCCTTGCGCGTCACCTTCGGCACGGGGCAGCCGAAGTTGAGGTCGATGTGGTCGGCGAGGTCCTCGTCCGCGATCATGCGGGCGGCGCGGCCGACCGTGCCGGGGTCGACGCCGTACAGCTGGATGGAGCGCGGCTTCTCGGTCCCATCGAAGTGGATCAGCCGCATGGTCTTGGCGTCCCGCTCGACCAGCGCCCGCGTCGTGATCATCTCGCTGACGAACAGCCCCTTGCCGCCACTGCCGCGATCTCCCGGGGGACGGCCCCCGTACCCCCACGCGCCCTCGGCGAACTCCCGGCACAGCGTGCGGAACGGCGCGTTGGTGATCCCGGCCATCGGGGCCAGGACCACCGGCGGCTGCACGGAGTGCGGGCCGATCTGCAGCAGAGTCATCGGGCGGGCGTCCTTCGGTCGGGCGGCGGCATGGTGGCAGCGGGTGCGTACGGGGTCGGGCGGCTCCCATTGTCGCGCACCCGCCGCCCACTCCGGGAAGCCTGTGGACAACCCCGCGCAGCGGCGCCGTACCAAGGGTGGTTGTACGGTTCATCCATGCCCGAACTCAGCCACCGGCGGCGCCTGCTCGTGCTGGGGATCTGCTGTATGAGCCTGCTGCTCGTCAGCCTCGACAACACCGTGCTGAACGTGGCGCTGCCCTCGCTGCGCAGGGATCTGGGCGCCTCCGTCGCGGGCCTCCAGTGGACCATCGACGCGTACACGCTCGTGCTGGCCTCGCTGCTGATGCTCGCGGGCTCCACCGCGGACCGGATCGGGCGGCGCAAGGTCTTCCGGACCGGTCTCGTGCTCTTCACGCTCGGCTCCGCGCTGTGCAGCCTCGCGCCGAGCCTGGGCTGGCTGATCGTCTTCCGCATGGTGCAGGCGGTCGGCGGCTCGATGCTCAACCCCGTGGCGATGTCGATCATCACCAACGTCTTCACCGAGCCCAAGGCCCGGGCCCGCGCGATCGGCGTCTGGGGCGGGGTCGTCGGGATCAGCATGGCGGCCGGGCCCATGATCGGCGGGGTGCTGGTGGACACCGTCGGCTGGCGCTCGATCTTCTGGATCAACCTGCCGGTGGGCCTGGCGGCCCTGCTGCTGACCATGCGCTATGTGCCCGAGTCCCGGGCGCCCAGGCCGCGCCGTGTGGACCCGGTCGGCCAGCTGCTGGTCATCGTCCTGCTGGGCTGCCTGACGTACGCGATCATCGAGGCGCCGGACGCCGGACTGACCTCGCCGCTGATCCTGTCCTTCGCGGGCGCCGCCCTCGCCGCGCTGACCGGGCTGCTGCTCTACGAGCCGCGGCGCGCCGAACCGCTGATCGATCTGCGGTTCTTCCGCAGCGCCCCGTTCAGCGGGGCCACGATGATCGCGGTCAGCGCGTTCGCGGCGCTGGGCGGCTTCCTGTTCCTCAACACCCTCTACCTGCAGGAGGTGCGGGGCCTTTCGGCCTTCGGCGCCGGGTTGTGGATGCTGCCCATGGCGCTCATGACGTTCCTGTTCGCACCGCTGTCCGGGCGACTGGTCGCGAGCAAGGGACCGCGGCTCCCGCTGCTGCTGGCGGGGGTGACGATGACGGCGAGCGGGCTGCTGTTCGCCGCGTTCGAGGCGGAAGCCTCTGAGCCGCTGCTGTTCACCGGTTACGTGGTCTTCGGGCTCGGCTTCGGCCTGGTGAACGCGCCGATCACCAACACCGCCGTCTCCGGCATGCCGCGCGCGCAGGCGGGCGTGGCGGCGGCCGTCGCCTCGACCAGCCGCCAGATCGGGCAGACCCTGGGCGTCGCGGTGATCGGGGCGGTGCTCGCGGCGGGGGTGCGCATGGGCGGCGACATCGACGGGTTCGTGGCCGCCAGCGGCCCCGCGTGGTGGGTCATCACAGGCTGCGGGGTGGCGGTACTGCTGGTCGGAGCGGCGACGACGGGCCGCTGGGCGGCGCGGACGGCCCGTTGCACGGCCGCCCGCTTGGAGGCCGCGGGCACGGCATCGGCGAGCGCGGCGAACCATCAGCACAGAACGACTTGAAGATGCGCGATGACAGATATTGAAATCTGTCATCGCGCATGCCATTCTTCTCGTGTACCGATCGCTTCCATCCCACGAGGAGACCCCCGTGCTGAACCGCACTCTCGGAACCACCGGCCCCCAGGTCTCGGCACTCGGCCTCGGCTGCATGGGCATGTCCGCCCTCTACGGCGACTCGGACCGCGCCGAGTCCATCGCCACCCTCCATGCTGCGCTCGACGCCGGGGTCACGCTCCTCGACACCGGCGACTTCTACGGCATGGGCCACAACGAGATGCTGATCGGTGAGGCGCTGCGCGCGAGCTCCCGGCGCGAACAGGCCCTCCTCAGCGTCAAGTTCGGCGCCCTGCGGGACGCGAACGGCGGCTGGGCGGGCTACGACGGCCGGCCCGCGGCCGTGAAGAACTTCCTCGCCTACTCGCTCCAGCGCCTGGGCACCGACCACATCGACGTCTACCGGATCGCCCGCATCGACCCCGAGGTCCCCGTCGAGGAGACGATCGGCGCCATCGCCGAGGCCGTCGAGGCCGGGCACGTCCGCCACATCGGCCTCTCGGAGGTCGGCGCGGACACCATCCGCCGGGCCGCCGCCGTGGCCCCGATCTCGGACCTCCAGATCGAGTACTCCCTGATCTCCCGCTCCATCGAGGACGAGATCCTGCCGGCCTGCCGCGAACTGGGCATCGGCGTCACCGCGTACGGCGTGCTGTCCCGCGGTCTGATCAGCGGGCACTGGAGCCGGGACCGCAAGCTCGCCGCGAACGACTTCCGCGGCATGAGCCCGCGCTTCTCCGGCGACAACCTGGACCGGAACCTGGATCTGGTGGACGCGCTCCGCAAGGTCGCCGAAGGCAAGGGTGCTACGGTCGCCCAGACCGCCATCGCCTGGGGGCTCGCGCAGGGCGAGGACATCGTCCCGCTCGTCGGCGCGCGGCGCCGCGACCGGCTCACCGAGGCGCTCGGCGCGCTGGACTTCACCCTGGACGCGGCCGACCTGGCCGCGATCGAGGAAGCCGTCCCGGCCGGGGCCGCGGCGGGCGCGCGCTACCCGGAGGCGCAGATGGCGCACCTGGACAGCGAGAAGTAGGAGACGGGGAACCCCGATGCCGCCCGAAGCCCTGACGCCCGACCGCATCCTCGAAGCCACCGAGGAGGTGCTGCGCCGCTACGGCCCCGCGAAGGCGACCGTGGTGGACGTGGCGCGGGCGCTGGGCGTCAGCCACGGCAGCGTCTACCGCCACTTCCCCAGCAAGGCGGCGCTGCGCGAGGCGGTCACCGAGCGGTGGCTGGACCGTACGTCGGAGCGGCTCGGCGAGATCGCCTCCGGCGACGGCCCGGCCGCCCTGCGGCTCGACGCGTGGCTCTCCGGCCTCTTCGAGGCCAAGCGGCACAAGGCCGGGGACGATCCCGAGCTGTTCGCCACGTACATGGTGCTGATCGGCGAGAGCAGCGGGGTCGTGGAGCGCCATGTCGCCGATCTGGTCGGCCAGTTGGCGCGGATCATCGAAAACGGCCACGCCCAGGGGGCGTTCGCCCCGCCGGTCCCGGATGCCCCCACGGCGGCCCGCGCCGTCTTCGACGCCACCAACCGCTTCCACGACCCGGCCTACGCGGCCGACTGGTCAACCCCCGGCATCACCACGGCCTTCGAGGCAGTATGCCACCTCATCCAAAAGGGCTTGGCGGCGTAACCCGGCCCCGGTTGCGGCCGGTTGGGCTCCCCCGGCTACCGCCGGGAGGTGCCCCCACCCGAACTCCGCCGTCCCGCGTCCCACCGTCGCGGCGGGAGGATTTCCCGCCGCGGCCGCGGAGACCCATCCGGCGGCTCCGAACCTCGCGCCGTGGCGGCCGAACATTTCCCGCCGCAGCCGCGAAGATTCGTCCAACCGCCAAACCGGCGGCCCGGGCCTCGGGCCGTGGGCGGAAAACTTCCCGCGGCGGCGGCGAGGAGCTCCGCCGGCCCAGCGGAAATCGTCCGCCGCCGCGGCGAACAACCACCGCGGCGCGGCCCCGCGGTGCCCAACCGGCCGCGAGCTCCCCCAACACACAGACGGCGGGTGCCGATCCCTTCGGAAAGGGACCGGCACCCGCCGTCTGTCATCCGCGCCGGAGGCGCCACGCACCTGCCGTATGCCGTGCCCGCGCCCGTATGCCGTGCCCGCGCCGGATAGCGGGTCAGCAGCCCAGGAGGCGGCCGCCCAGGTAGGTCTGGATCTGGTCCAGGGACACGCGCTCCTGCTTCATCGTGTCCCGTTCCCGCACCGTCACCGCGTTGTCGTCGAGGGTGTCGAAGTCGACGGTGACGCAGAACGGCGTGCCGATCTCGTCCTGGCGCCGGTAGCGGCGGCCGATCGCGCCCGCGTCGTCGAACTCGATGTTCCAGTGCCGGCGCAGGTCCGCCGCCAGCCCCTTCGCCTTCGGCGAGAGCTGCGGGTTGCGGGACAGCGGCAGCACCGCGACCTTGACGGGCGCCAGGCGCGGGTCGAGCCGCATGACGGTGCGCTTCTCCAGCACGCCCTTGGCGTTCGGCGCCTCGTCCTCGTTGTACGCGTCGAGCATGAAGGCGAGCATCGCGCGGTTCACCCCGGCCGCGGGCTCGATCACGTACGGCGTCCAGCGCTCACCGGCCTCCTGGTCGAAGTACGACAGGTCCTGGCCGGAGGCCTTGGAGTGCGCGCCGAGGTCGTAGTCGGTCCGGTTGGCCACCCCCTCCAGCTCGCTGAACTCGGTGCCGCCGAAGTTGAAGCGGTACTCGATGTCGGCGGTGCGCTTGGAGTAGTGGGACAGCTTCTCCTTGGGGTGCTCGTACCAGCGGATGTTCTCCTCGCGGATGCCGAGGTCGCGGTACCAGTTCCAGCGCTGCTCCATCCAGTACTCGTGCCACGTCTCGTCCTCGCCCGGCTTGACGAAGAACTCCATCTCCATCTGCTCGAACTCGCGGGTGCGGAAGATGAAGTTGCCCGGCGTGATCTCGTTCCGGAAGGACTTGCCCACCTGGGCGATGCCGAACGGCGGCTTCTTGCGCGAAGTCTGCTGCACGGCCGCGAAGTTGGTGAAGATGCCCTGCGCGGTCTCCGGGCGCAGGTACGCGACGGAGCCGGAGTCCTGGGTCGGGCCGAGGTGAGTGGCCAGCAGCCCGGAGAACTGCTTGGGCTCGGTGAACGCGCCCTTGTTGCCGCAGTGCGGGCAGTTGACATCGGAGAGGCCGTTCGCGGGCAGGTGGCCGTGCTTCGCCTCGTACGCCTCTTCCAGGTGGTCCGCGCGGAACCGCTTGTGGCAGGAGGTGCACTCGGTGAGCGGGTCGGTGAAGGTCGCCACGTGGCCGGACGCCTCCCAGACCTCGCGGGCGAGGATCACGGACGAGTCGAGGCCGACCACGTCGTCGCGCGAGGTGACCATGGAGCGCCACCACTGGCGCTTGATGTTCTCCTTGAGCTCGACGCCGAGCGGACCGTAGTCCCAGGCGGCCCGCTGACCGCCGTAGATCTCGCTGCACGGGTAGACGAAGCCACGGCGCTTGCTCAGGCTGACGATGGTGTCGATCTTGTCGGCGGCCACGATGCTCTCTTCATTACGACGACGAAGCGGTGATGGTGGAATCCGCCGGGATCCTGGGACCGGCGAATACCTCAGATTACCGGCGGGTGCGGGGCTGGGATCAAATCGGTGTGTCCTTTGCGGGTGTGATCGCCGGGCTGATCACTTTGTTGACAATCGTTTCCATCTTTGTTGAAAATGAGTGTCATGAACGCACACCGACGCCTCATATCCACCGCCGCCCTCGCCGGCGCGGTCACGCTGGGCCTGACCGCCCTGTCCGCCTGCTCCTCCTCCGGCGCCACGAACGCCGGGAGCGACGGAAAGCTCGGCGTCACGGCGTCGTTCTACCCCATGGAGTTCCTCGCCAAGGAGATCGGCGGGGGCCACGTCTCGGTCACGAGCCTCACCAAGCCCGGCGTCGAGCCGCACGACCTCGAGATCAGCCCGCAGCAGACCGCCCAGCTCGGCGAGTCCGACGTCGTCCTCTACCTCAAGGGCCTCCAGCCCGCCGTCGACGAGGCCGTCAAGCAGGCCGGCGTGAAGAACACCGTCGACGCCGCCACCCTCACCGAGCTCGAGGACCACGGCACCGCGGTCGGCCACGACCACGACCACGCGGACGAGCACGGCTACGACGAGTCCGCGCACGAGGACGGGCACGAGGACGGGCACGCCGCGGACGAGCACGACCACGAGGCGGACGCCGCCGCCGACCCGCACATCTGGCTCGATCCGGTCAAGTACGCCGAGGTCGCCCGCGGCGTCGGCAAGGCCCTCGCCAAGGCCGACCCCGACCACGCCGCGGACTACGAGAAGAACACCGCGACCCTGGTCGGTAAGCTCGACGAGCTGGACAAGGCGTACGAGGACGGCCTGAAGAACCGCGCCACCGACACCTTCATCACCACCCACTCCGCCTTCGGCTACCTCGCCGAGCGCTACGGCCTGGACCAGGAGGGCATCGCCGGCCTCGACCCCGAGTCCGAGCCCAGCCCGGCCCGCATGAAGGATCTGCACGAGATCGCGGAGAAGGAGAAGGCGACCACCGTCTTCTTCGAGACCCTCGCCAGCGACAGGACCGCGAAGACCCTGGCGAAGGACACCGGTCTGAAGACCGACGTCCTCGACCCGCTGGAAGGCATCAACGACAAGTCGCAGGGCGGCGACTACCTCGAGGTCATGCGGTCCAACCTGAAGAACCTGCAGAAGGCACTCGGGGCCAAGTGACTCACCCTTCGGAGGCACGCGTCATGGAGCAGCCGGTCATATCCCTGAGCGGGGCGTCGGCCTCGCTCGGCGCACGGCCCGTGCTGCGCGGCATCGACCTCACCGTCCGGCGCGGTGAGGTCGTCGCGCTGCTCGGGGCCAACGGCTCCGGCAAGTCCACCGCCGTACGGGCCGTGGTCGGCCAGGTGCCGCTCACCAGTGGCGAGTTGGAGCTGTTCGGCACCCCCCGCCGCGCCTTCCGCGACTGGGCGCGCATCGGCTACGTGCCGCAGCGCACCACCGCGGCCAGCGGCGTGCCCGCGACCGTACGGGAGGTGGTGTCCGCCGGGCGGCTGGCCCGTACGCGGCTCGGGCTGCCGCGGAAGGCCGACCGGGAGGCGGTGCGGCGGGCGCTGGAGCTGGTCGGCATGGCGGACCGGGCCGGCGACTCGGTCAACGCGCTCTCCGGCGGCCAGCACCAGCGCGTCCTCATAGCCCGGGCGCTGGCCGGCGAACCCGAGCTGCTGATCATGGACGAGCCGATGGCGGGCGTGGACCAGGCCAGCCAGCAGGTGCTGGCCGACACCCTGCGGCAGCAGGTCGCGGGCGGCACGACCGTGCTGCTCGTGCTGCACGAACTCGGGCCGCTGGAGCCGCTGATCGACCGCGCGGTGGTGCTGCGCGACGGCTGCGTGGTGCACGACGGGCCGCCGCCGAAGGCGGTGGGGCAGCACGCGCTGCCCGGCCACGACCATGTGCACCCGCACGCGGACACGGCCTCCGAACCGATCCGGACAGGACTGCTGACCTGATGGACATCCTCGGCTACGACTTCATGCAGCGGGCGCTGCTGGCCGCCGTGCTGGTCGGCATCACCGCACCCGCGGTGGGCATCTACCTCGTCCAGCGCCGCCAGGCGATCATGGGCGACGGGATCGGGCACGTCGCCCTGACCGGTGTCGCGCTGGGCTTCCTGACCGGCACCAACCCGGTGTGGACGGCTGTGCTGGTCTCCGCGCTCGGCGCGGTGGCGATGGAACTGATCCGCTGGTACGGCAAAGCGCGGGGCGACCTGGCGCTGGCGATGCTGTTCTACGGCGGCATGGCGGGCGGCGTCCTGCTGATCAACCTCTCGCCGAACGGCTCCAACGCCAACCTCACCACGTACCTCTTCGGCTCGATCACCACCGTCTCGCAGGGCGACGTACAGGCGATCTGCCTGCTGGCCGCCTTCGTCATGGCGATCACGCTGGGGCTGCGGCGGCAGCTGTTCGCAGTCTGCCAGGACGAGGAGTTCGCGCGGGTCACCGGGCTGCCGGTGCGGGTGCTGAACCTGCTGCTGGCGATCACCGCGGCCGTCACGGTCACCGTGGCGATGCGGGTGGTCGGGCTGCTGCTGGTGAGCGCGCTGATGGTGGTACCGGTGGCGGCCGCCCAGCAGGCGACCCGCGGATTCGCGATGACGCTCGCGGCGGCGATCGGCATCGGCGTGATCGTCACCCTGTCCGGAACCGTCTACTCCTTCTACGTGGACGTGCCGCCGGGCGCGAGCATCGTGGTCCTCGCCATCGCGGTGTTCGGCGTGATCACCGCGCTGGCCGCGCCGCTGGCGAGACGGCGGGCGCGCAGGGCGGAGCTCCTCGCGCCACGCGAGGAGAGGTGCACGCTGGAGGTACCGGGCAGTCGCAGTCCGGCCGGGGCTACGGCCGTGTCCGCCCCGAGTTCTGGTTCCGGTTTCGGCTCCGGTTCTGGCTCGGGTTCCGGCCCGGGTTTCGGTTCCGGGGACGACGTGGAGGTCCGGCCGTCGGGCTGACGGCGTACTGGCACAATGGCCGGGCGTAGGTAGGTCGGTACGGACGGCTAGCAAGGAGGCGACGGTGGCTATCGCGGGGAGCGGTGGGACGAACGCGGCCCCGGTCCGCGGCCGGTCGACCCGGCAGCGTGCCGCGGTGGCGGCGGCCCTCGACGAGGTCAACGAGTTCCGCAGCGCGCAGGAGCTGCACGACATGCTCAAGCACCGGGGCGACTCGGTCGGCCTCACCACCGTCTACCGCACGCTCCAATCGCTCGCGGACGCGGGCGAGGTGGACGTGCTGCGCACCAGCGACGGCGAGTCCGTCTACCGCCGGTGCAGCACCGACGACCACCACCATCACCTGGTGTGCCGGTCCTGCGGCAGGGCGGTCGAGGTGGAGGGGCCCGCGGTGGAGAAGTGGGCCGACCAGATCGCCGCCGACAACGGCTTCGTGGACATCGCCCACACGGTAGAGATCTTCGGCACCTGCCAGGCCTGCGCGGAGTCTGCCACCAAGGCATAGCCGGGTTTGGGACGTGCGTTCACCGTTCCGGTGCGGGCCCCGGCTCCGCCGGGTGGGCACGCGTCCCTGTTCCGTTGTGGGCAGGCGTTCCGCAAGGGCGGAACGCCTGCCCACAACGCGGACCGAACCATGGCCCAGCGGGCCACCCCGCCGCACGGCTAACCCGCCTCGCGCGGCGAGGCGGAGGTCGCCGGCTAGGCGGGCGACGTCTCGTTGGGGACGGCTCCGCCGAAGCGGCGGTCGCGAGAGGCGTATTCGAGACAGGCCCGCCAGAGGTCACGACGGTCGAAGTCCGGCCACAGAACGTCCTGAAAGATCATCTCCGCGTACGAGCTCTGCCATATCAGGTAGTTGGACGTGCGCTGCTCACCGCTCGGGCGGAGGAAGAGGTCGACATCCGGCATGTCCGGGTAGTAGAGGTACTTCGCGAAGGTCCGCTCGGTGACCTTCGACGGGTCGAGCTTCCCGGCCTTCACGTCCTCCGCGAGCTTCGCCGCCGCGTCCGCGATCTCGGCGCGGCCGCCGTAGTTGACGCAGAAGTACAGCGTCATCGCGTCGTTGTCCTTGGTCTGCTCCTGGGCAACCTGGAGCTCCTGGACGACCGACTTCCACAGCTTCGGCATCCGCCCCACCCACCGGATGCGGATGCCCAGTTCGTCCATCTCGTCCCGCCGGCGGCGGATCACATCGCGGTTGAAGTTCATCAGGAAGCGCACCTCATCGGGCGAGCGCTTCCAGTTCTCGGTCGAGAAGGCGTACAGGGAGAGGTTCTTGACACCCATCTCCAGGCACCCCTTGAGGACGTCCAGGACGACGCCCTCCCCCACCCGGTGCCCCTCCGTGCGCGGGAGGCCGCGTTCCTTGGCCCAGCGGCCGTTGCCGTCCATCACGACGGCGACATGGTTCGGGACCAGCTCGCCCGGAATCTTCGGCGGGCGCGCGCCGGACGGGTGCGGCTCGGGTGTCCGGTACGTCCGGCGAGTTCGGCCCAGAATCCCGCGTCGTGCCATGCGGTCCACGTCTCCCATGTCTCGTACTTCTACTTCTCCACATAACGCAGCGAACGCAGGCCGCGTTCCAGATGCCAGTGGAGGTACGCCGCCACGAGCCCGCTGCCCTCGCGCACGTGCCGTGGCTCGCTCGCGTCCGCCGTCGCCCAGTCGCCGGTCAGCAGCGCGCCGAGCAGCGTGAGCGACTCCGCAGAGGGTACGACGCTTCCCGGCACCCGGCACTCCCCGCAGACCACCCCGCCCGCGGCGACCGAGAACCACCGGTTGGGGCCCGGCATCCCGCAGCGCGCGCAGGCGCCGAAGCTGGGGGCGTAGCCGTTGACGGCGAGGGAGCGCAGCAGGAAGGCGTCGAGGACCAGGTTCGGGGCGTGCTCGCCGCCGGCGAGCGTCCGCAGGCCGCCGACGAGCAGCAGGTACTGCTGTACGGCGGGCTCGCCCTCGTGGTCGGTGAACCGCTCGGCGGTCTCCAGCATCGCAGTGCCGGCGGTGTAGCGCGCGTAGTCGGTGACGATGGCCCCGCCATACGGGGCGATGGTCTCGCTCTGGGTGCACAGCGGCAGCCCGCGTCCCACGAGCTCGCTGCCGCGGGCGAAGAACTGCACGTCCACGTGCGAGAACGGCTCCAGTCGCGCCCCGAACTTGGACTTGGTACGCCGCACTCCACGCGCCACGGCCCGTACGCGGCCGTGCCCACGAGTGAGCAGGGTGATGATCCGGTCCGCCTCGCCGAGCTTCTGGGTGCGCAGCACGATGCCGTCGTCGCGGAACAGACTCATGCGAGCCATTGTCCCGTACGCGGGGGCCCCGGCGAACGCGGACGACGGACTCTGGCCCGGAGGCGGACCAGCAAGAGCGGGGCCCCAGGCGGCCGGCCGAACGACCCTGGGAGGGACCGGGAGGCTCCTCCTAGGAAGGCGTTCTGGCGGCTGCTGCCAGGAGGCGCTGGGTGTCCTCCAGGCCGATGCCCAGCGCGCGGCCGACCGTCGCGAGGGCGGCGTGCTCCGCGGGGCTGTACGGGCCGTCCGCGAGGGCGATACGGGCGCCCTGCAGGAGGATGCCCTCGCGTCCGGCGGGGGCGAGGTGCGGGGCCAACGGCTCGAGCGCCTCGTGGAGTTCGATGGCCAGCACCGCGCCGCCCGCCGCGCCGTGCTCGGCGCAGCCGTCCGCGCAGCCCTCGGCGCGGCCGTCGAACCGGCCCGGCAGGCGGCCGGTGTCGGCGGCGAGCGCCTCGACGAGGGCCAGCAGCTGCTCGCCCGTACAGTCCTCGAACCCGGCGCCGCGGACCGTGGAGACGGCTGCCTCCCGCACCGTACGGTCGCCTGCGCCGCCCGCGGCAAGGACGGCGAGGGCGACGGTATGCACGGCGTCGCGCAGCATCGCGGAGAAGCGGATGGTGGTGGGGTGGTCGAGCAGCTCGGTACCGAACCGGCCGTGGCAGGCGGAGCACTCGACGACCGGACCCGCGGCGCCGCGCGGGATGAGCGGCAGCCCGAAGACGGCTACGCGGCGGCGGCCGGTGCGGCGGCGGTAGTTGCGGTCGCCCCCGCATTCCGGGCAGAAGAACTCCCCGTCGCCGACCGTGCGCCAGGTCGTCCGCACTCCCCACACGCGCTGCATCGCGCACCTCCGGCGGCTTGGCCCGAATTGTTCCGCCACGGTCCGCCGCGAGTCGGTGACTCTTCGGCAACGGCGCCGTGTTGGGGTGATGTTAGCCACATCAATGACGCGACGTCAGCCCCGGCGCCGCGGGCTGAGTGGATCCGAGCCACTTTCCCGTGCGGGTGCCACCGGGTTCACCACCCGGCGGGTGGCGCGCGCCCCGCGCCGCAGAGCCGTGGGTCCGCCACACCGTGGGCGGCGTTCGCCACGCCGTGGGCGGTGTGTTCGCCGCGCTGCGGGCGGGCTCGGTGGGCCGGGTTCGGCCCCCCCGTTGTGGCCGCGTGCCCACCCAGCGGAACCCGGTGCCCACACCGGAACGGTGTCCCCGCCCACCCGGCGGAGCCGGGACGCACACCGGAACGGAAACGCGCGCCCGCACCGGATGGTGAGGGCGCGCGCGTCCGTACCGGAACCGAAGCCGGACGGCTATCGGGTTGCGCGGTTGACGGCTGAGACGACCGCCTTCAGGGAGGCCCGGGTGGTGTTGGCGTCGATGCCGATGCCCCACAGGACCTTGTCGCCGATCGCGCACTCGATGTACGACGCGGCCTGCGCGCTCGCGCCCTCGCTCATCGTGTGCTCGGAGTAGTCCAGCAGCCGGGCGTCCACGCCGACCGCGGCCAGCGCGGCGAAGAACGCGGAGATCGGGCCGTTGCCGCTGCCGGTCAGCACCGTCTCCGCGCCGTCGACGACCGCTTCGACGGTGAGGGTGTCCGTGCCGTCCTTGTCGGTCGTGGTCTGGCCGGACCGCACCTGGATGCGGCCCCACGGGTTGGCCGGATTCGGCAGGTACTCGTCCTGGAAGGCCGCCCAGATCTGCGCGGGCGTGACCTCGCCGCCCTCCGCGTCCGTCTTGGCCTGGATGAGCCTGGAGAACTCGATCTGCATCCGGCGGGGCAGCTCCAGCTTGTGGTCGTTCTTCAGGACGTACGCGATACCGCCCTTGCCGGACTGGGAGTTGACGCGGATGACCGCCTCGTAGGACCGGCCCACGTCCTTGGGGTCGATCGGCAGGTACGGCACGGCCCACTCGATCTCGTCGACCGTCTTCCCCTGCTCGGCCGCGCTCGCCTCCAGCGCCTCGAAGCCCTTCTTGATGGCGTCCTGGTGGGAGCCGGAGAAGGCCGTGTAGACCAGGTCGCCCACGTACGGGTGGCGCGGGTGGACGGTCATCTGGTTGCAGTACTCGGCGGTGCGGCGGATCTCGTCGATCTGCGAGAAGTCGATCTGCGGGTCCACGCCCTGCGAGAACAGGTTCATGCCCAGCGTCACCAGGTCGACGTTGCCGGTGCGCTCGCCCTGCCCGAACAGGCAGCCCTCGACGCGGTCCGCGCCCGCCATGACAGCCAGCTCGGCCGCGGCCACGGCGGTGCCGCGGTCGTTGTGCGGGTGCGCCGACAGGCATACGTGCTCGCGCCGGGACAGGTTCCGCGCCATCCACTCGAACCGGTCGGCGTGCGTGGAGGGCGTCGAACGCTCCACCGTGGCGGGCAGGTTGAGGATGATCTCGCGGCCGTCTTCCGGCTGCCAGACGTCCATGACGCCCTCGCAGACCTCCAGCGCGAAGTCCAGCTCGGTGTCGGTGAAGATCTCCGGGCTGTACTGGTAGCCGAAGGCCGTCTCCTCGCCCAGCAGCTTCTCCGCGTACTCCATGACCAGCCGGGTGCCGTCCACCGCGATCTGCTTGACCTGCTCACGGGTGCCGCGGAAGACGACCCGGCGGAAGACCGGGGCGGTGGCGTTGTACAGGTGGACGGTGGCGCGGTGGGCGCCGCGCAGCGACTCCACCGTGCGCTCGATCAGCTCCTCGCGGGCCTGGGTGAGGACGGAGATCGTCACGTCCTCGGGGATCGCGCCCTCCTCGATGATCGAGCGCACGAAGTCGAAGTCGGTCTGCCCGGAGGAGGGGAAGCCGACCTCGATCTCCTTGTAGCCCAGCTTCACCAGCAGGTCGAACATGGCCCGCTTGCGGGCGGGGGACATCGGGTCGATCAGCGCCTGGTTGCCGTCCCGCAGGTCGGTCGACAGCCAGCGCGGGGCCTTGGTGATCCGGGCGCCGGGCCAGGTGCGATCGGGGAGGTCCACGGCCTCGTACGGCCCGTACTTGTGGATCGGCATGCCGGAGGGGCGCTGGGTGGCGGTGGCGGCGGTGACGGGCGTGGAGCGGCCCACGGAATTCGGGGTGTTCACTGCGCTGGGCTCCTGTCGAAGGGCTCGAAGGCGTTCGACGGCCGACGGTGGGCAACACCGGACTCCGCGGGGAGGGGGTCGGCCTACGACTACAGGCCCTCGCCGCGGCAGCTAAGAAGAAGCAGCCCGAAACGCATGATGCGCAGCAGCCTAGCCGAGCCCTGCGAGGACACCGAGTCCGTTCCAGTATGCAAGACGTGACGGCAGCAGCGAACAAAAGGTGACGAATCTATCCGCAGGCCTCCCATACCGCTCATCGCGGTCACCACCAGTGACACAGCGGTGACCGCGTGCCAACATGGTTCGGCATGACCGCACTTCGCGTGGAAGCCACGCATCCTGTCTTCTGCACGATCATCCCCCCACACCTGCTCGACCGGCTCGCGCAGTCGGACGACGAGGCGCGTGCAGGGCGCGCCCGCCGGACCCTGGAGCGGGACGCCGCCCAGCGCATCCGGCGCCGTGAGGCCGCGCCCCCCGCCGCCACCGAGCCCGCGGCGGAGGAGAAGCCGAACCGCACGATCTACGACGCCGGGAAGGTCGAGACGCTGCCCGGCACGAAGGTCCGGGGCGAGGGCGACGAGGCTGTCAAGGACGCGTCCGTCAACCGCGCCTACGCCGGGCTCGGCTCCACCTTCGAGCTGTTCCTGAAGGGGTTCGAGCGCAACTCCATCGACGGCGAGGGCCTCGCGCTGGACGCCACCGTCCACTACGGCCAGGAGTACAACAACGCCTTCTGGGACGGCCACCAGATGGTCTTCGGGGACGGCGACGGCGAGATCTTCAACGACTTCACCACGTCGCTGGACGTCATCGGCCACGAACTCGCCCACGGCGTCACGCAGTACACCGCCAACCTCGACTACCAGGGCCAGGCCGGCGCCCTCAACGAGTCCGTCTCCGACGTCTTCGGCTCCCTGGTCAAGCAGTACGCGCTGGGGCAGACCGCCGAGGAGGCGGACTGGCTGATCGGCGCCGACCTCCTGGCCGGCGCCGTCGAGGGCAAGGCGCTGCGCTCGATGAAAGCCCCGGGCACCGCGTACGACGACGACGTGCTCGGCAAGGACCCGCAGCCGGGGTCGATGGACGGCTATGTGGACACCACCGAGGACAACGGCGGTGTGCACATCAACTCGGGCATCCCCAACCGCGCCTTCTACGAGGTCGCCACAGCCATCGGTGGGAAGGCGTGGGAGAGGGCCGGGCAGATCTGGTACGACGTGCTGACCGGCGGGAAGCTGGCCAAGGACGCGAACTTCGCCGCCTTCGCCCAGCTCACGGTCGCCGCGGCGCAGAAGCGTTACGGCAAGGACAGCAAGGAGCTGGCGGCGGTGCAGAAGGGCTGGTCCGAGGTGGGGGTCACCCCCGCCGACGAGGCCGGGTCCCCGGAGGCCGACACCACTCCCTGCGAGTAGGCGCACAACCCCCGCGCCGTCGGGTACGGATGGAGCCATGCGGATTCAGGTGAAGCGCACCGGCGGGTTCGCGGGCATCACGCGCCGGGCCGAGGTCGACACCTCGGGGAGGCCCGACGCGGCGGAGTGGCACGCCCTGGCCGAGGAGGCAGCGGCCGAAGGCCGGGGCGAGCCGCCCGCGGGCGTACCCGACGGTTTCCGCTACGAGATCACCCTCGACGGCGAGCGGACCGTGCGCTGCGCGGATCCGCGGATCGGCGCGGCGCAGCGGAAGTTGATCACGAGGGTGCTGAAGGAGGGCGCGTAGGCGGCGGCCCCACGGCCGCCGCCTCGGCCCGAGCCTCGGCTGAGAAGACCCGGCTCAGAAGCCCAGCTTGCGCAGCTGCTTGGGGTCGCGCTGCCAGTCCTTGGCCACCTTCACGTGCAGGTCCAGGAAGACCGGTGTGCCGAGCAGCGCCTCGATGTGCTTGCGCGACTTGCTGCCGACCTCCTTCAGCCGGGCGCCCTTCGGGCCGATGATGATGCCCTTCTGGCTGGGGCGCTCGATGTAGACGTTGGCGTGGATGTCCAGCAGCGGCCGGTCCGCGGGCCGGTCCTCGCGCGGCAGCATCTCCTCGACGACCACCGCGATCGAGTGCGGCAGCTCGTCCCGTACGCCCTCCAGCGCGGCCTCGCGGATCAGCTCGGCGACCATGACCTGCTCGGGCTCGTCCGTGAGGTCGCCTTCCGGGTAGAGCGCGGGGCCCTCGGGCAGCAGCGGCACGAGCAGATCGGCGAGCAGTCCGGTCTGGCCGGCTCCTCGCCCACCACTGCCCTCGGCCGAGGAACCGCGTCCCGCCCCCTTTTCGGCGGCCACCGCCGAGACCGGGATGATCTCGGCCCACTCGATGCCCAGCTCCGTGCCCAACCGGTCGATGGCGATGAGCTGTTCGGCCAGCTGCTGGGAGTCCACCAGGTCGGTCTTGGTGACGATCGCGACCTTCGGGGTCTTCTTGATCCCGGCCAGTTCGCCCGCGATGAAGCGGTCGCCGGGGCCGAGTTTCTGGTCGGCGGGCAGGCAGAAGCCGATCACGTCGACCTCGGCCCAGGTGGTGCGCACGACGTCGTTCAGCCGCTCGCCCAGCAGCGTCCGGGGCTTGTGCAGCCCGGGGGTGTCCACGAGGACCAGCTGCGCGTCGGGGCGGTGCACGATGCCGCGGACGGTGTGCCGGGTGGTCTGCGGGCGGGTGGAGGTGATCGCCACCTTCGTCCCGACCAGGGCGTTGGTCAGGGTCGACTTACCGGCGTTCGGCCGGCCGACGAAGCACGCGAAGCCCGCGCGGTGGGGTTCGCCTGCCGGGGCCGGGGAGGAAAGGGCGCTCATGGCGCCCATTCTCCCCGATCGCTCGGCCGCTCCCGACCGCAGGGCGTGGTCGAGCCCGCCTCATCCGCGCCGCAGGGTGTCGTTCAGCGACCGCTTCCGGCCGCAGGGCGTGGTCAGCCCGCGGTCACCGTGGACCGCAGGGTGCCGTCCGGGGCGGCGAGGTGGACCGGGCAGGCCGGGCCGCCCAGGTCCCGTACGGCGGCGCGGTCGGCGGCGGTTGCGGCGGGGGCCTCCGTCACGACGGCCGCGGCCTCCAGGGACTTGGCGCCGCTGGCGACCGCCATGGCGACCGCGGTCTGGAGCGCGCTGAGCTTCAGCGAGTCGAGCGCGACGGTCCCGGCGACGTACGTACGGCCGGTCTCGTCGCGGACGGCCGCCCCCTCCGGCACGGCGTTCCGGGCCCGCGCGGAGCGCGCCAGCGTGACGATCTTGCGGTCTTCGGGGTCCAGGGTGGCAGCGCTGTCGGTCATGCGCCGATCATAGAGAGGCGCCACGCGCCGCTCACGCCTTGCCCTCGCCGTCCCCGCGTCCGGTGGGGCGGACCGGCTCGACCAGGACCGTGACGATGCGGTTGCGGCGGCCTGCCGGGGACTCGGCGGTCAGCCGGAGGGCCTTCAGGCCCGGGTCGGTGGCGTCCTCGGAGAGGTCCACCTCGGCCGTGGCCCCCGCGATCGGCACGCGGCCGAGGGACTTGGCGAGCAGCCCGCCGACGGTCTCCACGTCCTCGTCGTCCAGCTGGAGCCCGTACAGCTCGCCGAGGTCGCCGATGTCGAGGCGGGCGGTGACGCGGTAGCGGTCCGCGCCCAGCTCCTGGACGGGCGGCAGTTCGCGGTCGTACTCGTCGGTGATCTCGCCGACGATCTCCTCCAGGATGTCCTCGATGGTGACGATCCCGGCCGTGCCGCCGTACTCGTCGATGACGACGGCGACGTGGTTGCGGTCCTTCTGCATCTCCCGCAGCAGGTCGCCCGCGTTCTTGGTGTCGGGCACGAAGGCCGCCGGGCGCATGGCGGTGGAGACCAGGTCGTTCTCGGCGTCGCGGTTGATGTGCGTCTTGCGGGCCAGGTCCTTGAGGTAGACGATCCCGACGATGTCGTCCTCGCTCTCGCCCGTGACCGGTATCCGGGAGAAGCCGGAGCGCAGGGCGAGGGTGACTGCCTGGCGGATGGTCTTGGCCCGCTCGATGACGACCAGGTCGGTGCGCGGCACCATCACCTCGCGGACGAGGGTGTCGCCCAGTTCGAAGACCGAGTGCACCATGCGGCGCTCCTCGTCCTCGATGAGCTGCTCGGACTCCGCGAGGTCGACCATGGCGCGCAGCTCGGCCTCGGAGGCGAACGGGCCCTTGCGGAAGCCCTTTCCGGGGGTGAGTGCGTTGCCGATGAGGATCAGCAGCTGCGGGATCGGGCCCATGACGCGGGCCAGCGGCAGCAGGACGTACGCGGCGGCGGTGGCCGTGTTCAGCGGGTGCTGGCGGCCGATGGTGCGCGGCGAGACGCCGACGGCCACGTACGAGACGAGGACCATCACGCCGAGCGCGACGGCCAGCGCCTCCCAGGTCTGCGTGAACTCCCGCAGGCAGACGTACGTGACGAGCACCCCGGCGCCCATCTCGCAGGCCACGCGCACCAGCAGGGCCACGTTCAGATAGCGGGTGGGGTCCTCGGCGACGGCCAGCAGCCGGTCGCTTCCGCGCCGCCCGGACCGTACGGCCTCCTCGGCGCGGAACCGGGTCGTGCGCGCCAGGCCCGCCTCGGCGCAGGCCGCCAGCCAGGCCACGACGACCAGCAGGACGGCGGCGACGACGAGTTGGGCCGTCATCGGGTGGTGGGGGCCGGGGAGGGGCCCTCGACGCCGCGCTCGGCGCGCCAGCCGTCGATGATCGCCTTCTGGAGGGCGAACATCTCGGCCCGCTCGTCGGGCTCCTCGTGGTCGTAGCCGAGGAGGTGGAGGACGCCGTGGACGGTGAGGAGCTGGAGCTCCTCGTCCATCGAGTGCGCCGTCTCCGCCTCCTCGCCCTGCTTCCTGGCCACTTCGGGGCACAGCACGATGTCCCCGAGGAGCCCCTGGGGGGGCTCCTCGTCGTCCTTCGCGGGCGGGCGCAGCTCGTCCATCGGGAAGGACATGACATCGGTGGGACCCGGCAGGTCCATCCACTGGATGTGCAGCTGCTCCATGGCGGCGGCGTCGACGACGATGACCGACAGTTCGGAGAGGGGGTGGATCCGCATCCTGGCCAGGGCGAAGCGGGCGACGTCCAGGACCGCCTGCTCGTCGATGTCCGTGCCGGACTCGTTGTTGACGTCGATCGACATGGGGTTGTTTCCGGCTTACTTTCCGTTGCGGCTGTCGTACTGCTCGTACGCGTCGACGATACGGCCCACCAGCTTGTGCCGGACCACGTCGGAGGAGGTGAGCAGCGAGAAGTGGACGTCGTCGACGCCGTCGAGGATCTCCCGCACCTGGCGCAGACCGCTCTTGGTGCCGCCCGGCAGGTCGACCTGCGTGATGTCACCGGTAATGACGATCTTGGAGTCGAACCCGAGCCGGGTCAGGAACATCTTCATCTGCTCGGGGCTGGTGTTCTGCGCCTCGTCGAGAATGATGAACGCGTCATTGAGCGTCCTGCCCCGCATGTACGCCAGCGGGGCCACCTCGATCGTGCCGGCCGCCATCAGGCGCGGGATCGAGTCGGGGTCCAGCATGTCGTGCAGCGCGTCGTAGAGCGGGCGCAGATACGGGTCGATCTTCTCGTAGAGCGTGCCGGGCAGGAAGCCGAGCCGCTCGCCCGCCTCGACCGCGGGGCGGGTCAGGATGATCCGGTTGACCTGCTTGGACTGGAGCGCCTGAACCGCCTTGGCCATGGCCAGATAGGTCTTGCCGGTGCCCGCCGGGCCGATGCCGAAGACGACGGTGTGCTTGTCTATGGCGTCGACGTACCGCTTCTGGTTGAGCGTCTTGGGGCGGATCGTGCGGCCGCGGCTGGAGAGGATGTTCTGCGTCAGCACCTCGGAGGGGGTCTCGGCGGCGCCCGCCGCCTCGTCCTCGCCGCGCAGCATGGCGATCGAGCGTTCCACCGCGTCCTCCGTCATCGGGGCTCCGGTGCGGAGCACGAGCATCATCTCGTCGAACAGGCGCTGGACCAGGCTGACTTCCCGAGATTCCCCGGTGACGCTGATCTCGTTGCCGCGCACATGGATGTCGGTGGAGGGGAACGCCTGCTCGATCACGCGCAGAAGCGAGTCCCCCGATCCCAGGACCATCACCATGGGGTGCTTGGGGGAGACCGTGAAGTGCGCCGTCGTCGCCTGCGACCGTGTGGGTGTCTGAGTCATGGGCCGGCTCTCTGGCCTGCTGACCCCGCCTTCTGTGCTCGACGCGCCGCGCGCTGTCCCGCACGGCCCTGGTAACCACAAGAGTACGACGGAGCACCGACAACACCGACCCCCTTTTCCCGGCTCTCTCCACAGGCCCCGGGAAGGGGCCTCAGCGCGTCCTGAAGCCGATCGTGGGCACGGCCCGGCGCAGCGGCCAGGGGCGGGGGGCCGTGGGCACCAGGGCGTCGAGGAACGCGTAGTGGCGCAGGGCGGCGGCCTGGTCGTCGATGGACTTCACCTGCTGCCACCAGGCGGCCACTTCGGCCCAGCCGGGGGCCGACAGCGAGCCGCCGAACTCCTGCACCGAGAGCGCGGCCGTCAGGCCCGCGAAGGCGAGCCGGTCGGCGAGCGGCCAGCCGGCGAGGGTGCCGGTGACGAAGCCCGCGACGAAGACGTCCCCGGCCCCGGTGGGGTCCAGCGCCTCGACCGCGATGGCGGGCACGGAGGCGGTCTCACCGGTGGCGCTGTCCACCGCGTACGCGCCCTCGGCGCCCATCGTGACCACCGCGAGCGGCACCTTGTCCGCGAGCGCGCGGGCGGCGGCGCGGGGGCACTCGGTGCGCGTGTAGCGCATCGCCTCCTCGGCGTTGGGCAGGAACGCCTCGCAGTGGGCGAGGTCCTCCAGGGCGGCCAGCTCCCAGCGGCCGGTCTCGTCCCAGCCGACGTCCGCGAAGATCCGGCTGCCGCGCCCCGCCGCGACCGCGATCCAGTCCTCCCGCCGCCCGGGCGCCAGCGCGGCGACGGCGGCGCGGCAGCGGGGCGGGCAGTCGGGCGCGCCCTCCTGTTCGAGCACGGCGGGCGGGGGCGCCTCGTGGCCGTGCGAGACCATCGTGCGCTCGCCCTCGTACGCCATGGAGACGGTCACCGGGGAGTGCCAGCCGGGTACGCGGTGCGACGGGGACAGGTCGATGCCCTCGCCCTTGTGCAGGCACTCCCAGCAGTAGTCGCCGTACACGTCGTCGCCGAACGCGGCCGCGAGGCAGGTGCGCAGCCCGAGTCTGGCGAGCGCGGCAGCCATGTTGGCGATCCCGCCCGGGCTGGAGCCCATGCCCCGCGCCCAGGACTCGGTGCCGCGGACGGGGGCGCAGCCGAGGCCGGTGAAGATGATGTCCAGGAAGACGGTCCCGGTGAGGTAGACGTCGATGTCCGGGTCGGCGGGGGTGCGGGTGAGCGGGTCGAGCAGGTGGTCGGCGGGCGGCTCGGCGCCGTGCAGCCCGGTCCCCCGGTCGAACCCGCGCAGCTCGCCCTCGCCCGGCTGGACCCCGTCGCTTCCCGTCACGCCGCGCCTTCCGTCCGACATTGCCCCGGAACCCATCGTATGGATCCCGGACGGTCGCCGGCGGGCGCGGCCACTGGGGCCGCGCGGCCATGGGCCCGTCCGGCCGGGGGTTGCGGGCCGCCCTGCCGCGGAGGGCTTCCCGCCTTGCCTGGAGGGCTTCCCACGGCGCCGCCCGCGCGGGACGACGGCCGGCCCGCGGCCGCGCCCTTCCGCGTCAGCGGCGCTTCGGGAGGGGTACGCGGTCCAGGTCGGCGGCGATGGTCAGGTCGCCCGCGTAGCCGGCGGCGCGGGCCTCGCGCTCGAAGGCGGCGGGGTCGCCGTAGCGCTGCGAGAAGTGGGTGAGGACGAGGTGGCGCACGCCCGCCTCGGCGGCGACGCGGGCGGCCTGCCCGGCTGTCAAGTGGCCGTACTCCTCGGCCAGTCCGGCCGCCTCGTCGAGGAAGGTGGACTCGATGACCAGCAGGTCGCAGCCGTCCGCCAGCGCGGGCACCCCCTCGCACATCCGGGTGTCCATCACGAACGCGAACCGCTGCCCCCGCCGTACCGTGCTCACCTGGTCGAGAGTGACCGTCCCGTGCGCGGCGGTGGCCAGCGAGCCGGCCTCCCGCAGCCGGGCGATGTCGGGGCCGCCGATCCCGTACGCGGCAAGCCGCTCGGGCAGCATCCGACGGCCGTCGGGCTCCACCAGCCGGTAGCCGAAGGACTCGACAGGGTGGGAGAGTTGCCGCGCCTCCAGCCTGAACTCCCGCCCGTCGGCCAGCACTTGGCCGTCCGCGTGGACCGGCTCCTCGATGATGCGGACGGTCTCGCGGTACGCGGTGGAGTACCGCAGGCGCTCGAAGAAGTGCCGCCCGGAGGCCGGGTAGTGGGCGGTCACCGGGTGCGGTACGCGGTCGAGGTTGATGCGCTGGATCACCCCGGCCAGGCCGAGGGAGTGGTCGCCGTGGAAGTGCGTGACGCAGATCCGCGTCAGGTCGTGCGCGGCCACCCCCGCGTAGGTCATCTGGCGCTGCGTGCCCTCGCCGGGGTCGAAGAGGATGCCCTCGCCATCCCAGCGCAGCAGGTAGCCGTTGTGGTTGCGGTGCCGGGTCGGCACCTGGCTGGCGGTGCCGAGGACGACGAGTTCGCGTACGGACACGGGTGTCGCCGGGCGTATCCGGTGCGCCGGGTCAGCCGGGCGGCCAGTTGAGGCCGCGGCCGCCGAGGACGTGCGCGTGGGCGTGCCAGACGGTCTGGCCGGCGCCGCTGCCAGTGTTGAACACGACGCGGTAGCCGGTCCCGTCCACCTTGTCCTCGGCCGCGACCTCAGCGGCCTCGCGCAGCACGTCCGCGGTGAGGTGCGGGTCGGCGGCGGCCAGGGTCGCGGCGTCGCGGTAGTGCACCTTGGGGATGACCAGGACGTGGGTCGGGGCCTGCGGGTTGATGTCGCGGAACGCGACGGTGGTGTCCGTCTCGCGCACGACCTCCGCCGGGACGTCGCCGGCGACGATCTTGCAGAACAGGCAGTCGGCCTGCGGTTCACCCGCCATGCGGGGGCCTCCTTCGACGGCGATCTCCACGCCGATGCTATCCCGCCTGCGGCGCGCGCCATGGGTTACGGGGCCCAGCCCCATAACGAACCCCGGCTCCGCCGGGTGGGCACGCATCACCGTTCCGGTGTGGGCATGCGTTCCGCTAGGGGCGGAACGCATGCCCACAACGCGGGGCCGAACCACGGCCCACCAGGCCCGCCCCGCCGCGGGGCGAACCCGCAGCCCGCGTCCGCGCGCCATGCGGCCACGCCCGCCGCACGGCGAACGCGCGGGGCGGACTACGGGAGGTCCGGGGGGAGTTTGGCGGGGTGTTCGGACAAGGCGGCCAGTGCCAAACGGATCGCCTCGTCCAGCTGGGGGTCGCGGCCCGCCGCCCAGTCCTGGGGGGTGTGGGGGACCTCCACGTCCGGGTCCACCCCGTGGTTCTCCACCCCCCACCCGTAACCCTCCAGCCAGAACGCGTACTTCGGCTGCGTGACCGACGTCCCGTCCACCAGGTCGTAGCGGTGGTCGATGCCGATGACGCCGCCCCACGTCCGCGTCCCCACCACCGGCCCGATCCCCAGCGCCTTGATCGCCGCGTTCACGATGTCCCCGTCGGATCCGGAGAACTCGTTGGCGACGGCGACGACCGGACCGCGCGGCGCGTCCTGCGGGTAGCTCATGGGCCGCATCCCCCGCGGCAGGTCCCAGCCGACGATGCGCCGGGCCAGCTTCTCGACAACCAGCTGCGAGGTGTGCCCGCCGCGGTTCTCGCGGACGTCCACCACCAGCCCCTCGCGGGCGACTTCGACCCGCAGGTCGCGGTGGAGCTGCGCCCAGCCGGAGCCGATCATGTCGGGGACGTGGAGGTAGCCGAGGCGACCCGAGGACCGCTCGTGGACATAGGCGCGGCGGTCGGCGACCCAGGCGTGGTAGCGCAGCGGCTCCTCATCGGCGATCGGGACCACGACCGCGTGGCGCGGGTCGCCGCCCCCGGCGGGGGCGACGGTCAACTCGACCGGCTTGCCCGCCGCGCCGACCAGCAGTGGACCAGGCCCGGCCACCGCGTCCACGGGGTGGCCGTCGATGGCCAGGATCGCGTCCCCCGGCCGTACCGCCACACCGGGCGCGGCCAGTGGGGAGCGGGCGTGCGGATCGGAGGTCTCGGAGGGCAGGACGTGCTCGACGCGCCACACCCCGTCCGCGTCCCGCGCCAGGTCGGCGCCCAACAGGCCCTGCCGGTACGCCGGGTCGCCGGGCCCTCCTGGCGGCGTCACGTACGCGTGGGAGGTGCCGAGCTCGCCCTGCACCTCCCACAGCAGGTCCACCAGGTCGTCGTGGGTGGCGGCGCGGTCGAGCACCGGCCGGTAGCGGTCCAGGACCGCCGCCCAGTCGACCCCGCCGAGGTCCGGCCGCCAGAAGTTGTCCCGCATCAGCCGCCCGGCCTCGTCGTACATCTGCCGCCACTCCGCGGCGGGTTCGACGGTCAGCCGGACGCGGGAGAGGTCGACGGCCGTGGCGCCGTCCCCGTCGTCGCCCGGGGCCTTGTCGGCCGGTACGACGCGCAGCTTGCCCCCGGCCGTCAGCAGGACGCGCTTGCCGTCGCCGCTGACCGCGAAGTCGTCGACGGCGTCGGCCAGTTCCTCCGCGCGCCGCTGCGCCAGGTCGTAGCGGACCAGGGCCGTGGCGGGCCCGTCGGCGTCCGGTGTGGCCAGGGCCGAGCCGAGGACGCCGCGCAGCGGGTGGCGCAGCCACAGCACGCCGTCCTCGGCGGCGCGCAGCGTGGAGTAGGTGGCGGCCTCGATTGGGAACGGCACGATGCGGTCGGCGAGCCCGTCGAGGTCGATCCGGGTGGCGGGCGGCGCCTGGTCCTG
>NZ_LIQY01000124.1 GCF_001418495.1 Streptomyces pathocidini
CACCCGCACCACCCATCTATCGATCAACGCCGGTCCCAGGGAGCTGTTTTCCATGAGCGCCGAGTCACCAGGGCTGCGTGACCGTATTCGAAACTGGCGGCGGGGCTTCCGCGGTTGGCGCGGCAGTCGGCCGTTCTGGGCGGGCCTGCTGACGATTCTGGGCGGAATTCCCATCGCGTATCTGCCGTACGCCAACCTCAAGGTGGGGCAGCTCACCCTCCGCATGGCCACCACGGCGGGCGCCGGCTCACTGATCATCGGCGTGCTGCTGATCACCCTCGGACTCACGATGTGGTTCCACAGCATCGTCCGGGTGTTCGCCGGTATCGCGACCATCCTGCTGGCCCTGGTCTCCATCCCGGTGTCCAACCTCGGCGGGTTCATGGTCGGCTTCCTGCTGGCGCTCATCGGCGGTGCGCTGTCCGTCTCGTGGGCACCGGGCGAGCCCGGGGAGGACCCCGCGGAGCCGCACCGGGGCGGGCGCGGCGGCGCGCCCGAGGCGCATACGCCGCCGGGTACGTCACCGGCTTCCAAGGAGCCCGACTGGTTCGCGTCCGCCACCGTCGATGTGAACGCCGGGAGGCACCGTGCTGGGTGACGAGGCCCGGACGGGCCCGCGTCACGCGGCGCCCAGGAAGTCGCTCCTGACCAAGTTGCAGATTCCCGCGGGCAAGGCGATAGCCCTGGCCGCGATGCCGACGGCGGTGTTCGTGGGCATGGGCCTGACCCCCAAGCTGGCCCAGGCCGACGAGCCCGGCAACCCGTTCGCGGCCGGGCCGTGCGTGACGCAGTCCGACCAGCCGGACGAGGACTCCTCGGCCAAGGCCGAGGAGTCCGCCAAGCCCAGCGAGTCGGCGACCCCCGAGCCGAGCGAGTCCGCCTCCGCGGCCGGCAAGGATGCCGCGGACCGGGCCGAGCAGGACAAGGCCGAGCCCGATCCCTCCGAGTCCGCCGCCGCAGCGGACAAGCCCGGTACCGAGGCGGAGCCCTCGCCGTCCGAATCCACCACGTCAGGCGGCCTGTTGGGCGGCGTCGGCGACACCCTCGACGGCCTGCTGGGCGGCGGCTCCGCGAAGGAGCCCGAGGCGAGCACCGCCGCGCCGGAGCCGAAGGAGAGCTCCGGTACGGGCTCGACTGCCGGGGACACCGTCAAGGGCGTGACCGACGCGGCCAAGGGCGTGACGGACACCGCCAAGGGCGCGACCGACTCGGCCAAGCAGGCCATCAAGGACGCGGCCGACAAGGCCGGTGCCAAGGTCGAGGAGATCGGGGAGAACGCCGAGGACACCACGGACGCCCTCAAGGGCAACGTGGACGCGGTGGTCGACGGCGCCAGTGGCAAGGAGCCGTTCCCCTGCCCGGTCCGGGACCCGGCGGCGCTCGCCAACGCCAAGCTGGAGCAGGGCATTCCGCTGCTGCCGGACGACCCGTGGCGGCTGGAGAGCACCAAGCTCACCTTGGGCGGCCTGGACTACAAGGGCATCGTCGAGGTCAGGACGTACAGCGGCAAGGTCAAGAAGGTCCTGAAGTTCACGGCCGAGAGGACCGACATCAAGGACCTGCACCAGCTGGTCGTCGGGCCGCAGGGCACCACCGCCCACGTGCAGGCGGCAAAGGGCTCCACCTCGACCATCCGCGACGGCACGGCCACCATGTACACCGAAGAGCTGAAGGGGAACCTGTTCGGGCTGATCCCCATCACCTTCAGTCCCGACTCCCCGCCCCCGCTGAACATCCCCGAGGTCTTCTTCACGGACGTCCACCTGACGCAGGCGGGCCAGTTCGGCGGCACGCTCACCGTGCCGGGCCTGCAGAGCTACAGCACCAAGTAGCCCGTAGGACAACGGAAGTGGGGCGGCTCCCGGAGGAGCCGCCCCACTTCCGCGTTCATCGGAAGGCTAGTTCTCGCCGCCCAGGTGGTGCACCCGGACCATGTTGGTGGTGCCGGGGACCCCGGGCGGGGAGCCTGCCGTGATGACCATGGTGTCGCCCGCGCTGTAGCGGTTGAGCTTCAGCAGCTCCGCGTCCACCAGGTCCACCATCTCGTCGGTGTTCTCCACCCACGGCACCACGATCGGCTCCACGCCCCAGCTCAGCGCGAGCTGGTTGCGGGTCGCGGCGTCGGTGGTGAGGGCGACGATCGGCTGCTGGGCGCGGTAGCGGCACAGCCGGCGGGCGGTGTCGCCGGACTTGGTGAAGGCGACCAGCGACCTGGCGCCCAGGAAGTCCGCGATCTCGCAGGCCGCGCGGGCCACCGAACCACCCTGCGTACGCGGCTTCTTGCCCGGTACGAGCGGCTGGAGGCCGCGGGAGAGCAGCTCCTGCTCGGCCGCCTCCACGATCCGGGACATCGTCTTGACCGTCTCGATCGGGTACTTGCCGACCGAGGACTCGGCGGACAGCATCACCGCGTCCGTGCCGTCCAGGATCGCGTTGGCCACGTCGGAGGCCTCGGCGCGGGTCGGCCGCGAGGAGTTGATCATCGACTCCATCATCTGGGTCGCGACGATCACCGGCTTGGCGTTGCGGCGGCACATCTCGATGAGCCGCTTCTGCACCATCGGGACCTTCTCCAGCGGGTACTCCACCGCGAGGTCGCCGCGCGCCACCATGACCCCGTCGAAGGCCAGGACGACCTGCTCCATGTTGGCCACGGCCTGCGGCTTCTCGACCTTGGCGATGACGGGCACCCTGCGGCCCACCTCGTCCATGACCCGGTGCACGTCGCGCACGTCGCCGGCGTCCCGTACGAAGGACAGCGCGATCATGTCGCAGCCCAGGCGCAGCGCGAAGCGCAGGTCCTCGATGTCCTTCTCGGACAGCGCGGGCACGTTGACCGCGACACCGGGCAGGTTGATGCCCTTGTGGTCGGAGACGACGCCGCCCTCGATGACGATGGTGCGCACCCGGGGGCCCTCGACCTCGGTCACCTGGAGCGCGACCGCGCCGTCGTTGATGAGGATCGTCTCGCCCTTGGAGACGTCCCCGGGCAGGCCCTTGTACGTGGTGCCGCAGATGTTCTTGTCGCCCGGCACGTCCTCGGTGGTGATGGTGAACTCGTCACCGCGCACCAGCTCGACAGGGCCCTCGGCGAAGGTCTCCAGACGGATCTTCGGCCCCTGGAGGTCGACCAGGACGCCGACCGCGCGGCCCGTCTCCTCGGCCGCCTTGCGCACGCGGTGGTAGCGCTCCTCGTGCTCCGGGTGGGACCCGTGGCTCATGTTGAAGCGGGCCACGTTCATGCCGGCCTCGATCAGCGTCTTCAGCTGGTCGTAGGAGTCGACGGCGGGACCCAGGGTGCAGACGATTTTGGAACGGCGCATAGGGCGATCCTATCGGTTTGTTTCGAAGCGAAATATTCGAGCTGTCGATACGTCCAAGAGCTGCGGGTGTGCCAGTGCCGGGACGGGGCGGGCCGTCCTAGGAGCCGACCAGGGCGTACGCCTCGGTGGCGATCTCCAGTTCCTCGTCGGTGGGCACCACGGCGACGGCCACCCTGCTGCCGTCCGCCGAGACGATCCGCGCCGACGATCCTCGTACGGCGTTGCGCGCCGCGTCCACCTCGATGCCCAGGCCCTCCAATCCCGCCATGGCCGCCTCGCGCACGGCCGCGGCGTTCTCGCCCACGCCCGCGGTGAACGCGACGGCGTCCACCCTGCCCAATACCGCGGTGTACGCGCCGACATACTTGCGCAGCCGGTGGATGTAGACGTCGAAGGCGAGCCGGGCCCGCTCGTCGCCCTCACCGATACGGCGGGTGATCTCCCGCATGTCGTTGTCGCCGCACAGCCCGAGCAGCCCGCTCCGCTTGTTCAGCAGGGTGTCGATCTCGTCCGTGGACAGCCCGCCGACCCGCGCGAGATGGAAGATGACCGCCGGGTCGAGGTCGCCCGAGCGGGTTCCCATGACCAGGCCCTCCAGCGGGGTCAGCCCCATCGAGGTGTCCACGCACACCCCGCCGCGCACGGCCGAGGCGCTGGCGCCGTTGCCCAGGTGCAGCACGATCGTGTTGACCTCGCAGACGTCCCTGCCGAGGAGTTCGGCGGTGGCCCGCGAGACGTACGCGTGCGAGGTGCCGTGGAAGCCGTAGCGGCGCACGCCGTGCGCGTCGGCGGTGGCGGTGTCGATCGCGTACCGGGCCGCGGCCTCGGGGATCGTGGCGTGGAAGGCGGTGTCGAAGACCGCCACCTGCGGCAGGTCCGGGCGCAGTTCGCGGGCCACCCTGATGCCCGTGATGTTCGCCGGGTTGTGCAGCGGCGCGAGCGGCACCAGCTCCTCGATCGCCGCGACCACCTCGTCGGTGATCAGCGTCGGCTCGGTGAACCGGGTGCCGCCGTGCACCACCCGGTGGCCGACGGCGGCGAGCGCGGGGGAGTCCAGGCCGAGGTCCTGGGCGGCCAGTTCGCCGGCGACCCGCTTGAGCGCCGCGGCGTGGTCGGGCACCTCGGGGCTCTCCCCGATCCGCTCCACGACCCCGGAGGCGAGCCGGGCACCGGCGCCCTCCGCCATGTCCAGGAGCTGGTACTTCACCGACGAGGAGCCGGAGTTGAGGACGAGGACGCGAGTGCCGTTCACGCTGTGGCTTCCTGGTTCGTGGCCGGGATGGTCTGGGCCTGGATGGCGGTGATGGAGACGGTGTTGACGATGTCCTGCACGAGCGCGCCGCGCGAGAGGTCGTTGACCGGCTTGCGCAGCCCCTGCAGGACCGGGCCGACCGCGACCGCGCCCGCGGAGCGCTGGACGGCCTTGTACGTGTTGTTGCCGGTGTTGAGGTCCGGGAAGACCAGCACGGTGGCCTGGCCCGCGACCTCGGAGTCCGGCAGCTTGGTCGCGGCCACGGAGGAGTCCACGGCCGCGTCGTACTGGATGGGCCCCTCGACGGCCAGGTCCGGGCGGCGCTCGCGGATGATCTCGGTGGCCTTGCGCACCTTGTCGACATCCGCGCCGGAGCCGGAGGTCCCGGTGGAGTAGGAGAGCATCGCGATCCGCGGCTCGACCCCGAACTGGGCGGCGGTCGCGGCCGACTGGATCGCGATGTCCGCCAACTGCTCAGCGTCGGGGTCGGGGTTGACCGCGCAGTCGCCGTAGACCAGCACGCGGTCGGCCAGGCACATGAAGAAGACCGAGGAGACGATCTGGGCGCCCGGCGCGGTCTTGATGATCTCGAAGGCGGGCCGGATCGTGGCCGCCGTGGAGTGCACCGCCCCGGACACCATGCCGTCGGCCAGGCCCTCCTGGACCATCAGGGTGCCAAAGTACGAGACGTCGGCCACCACGTCGTACGCCAGCTCGTAGCCGACCCCCTTGTGGGCGCGGGCCTGGGCGTAGATCTCGGCGAACCGCTCGCGCAGCGGGGAGGTCTGCGGGTCGATGAGGTGCGCGTCGCCCAGCTGCACCCCCAGCTCGGCGGCGCGCTTGCGGATCACGTCCTCCTCGCCGAGCAGCGTCAGGTCGCACACGTCGCGGCGCAGCAGCACGTCGGCCGCGCGCAGCACCCGCTCCTCGGTGCCCTCCGGGAGCACCACCCGGCGGCGCTGGGCGCGGGACCGCTCGATCAGGTCGTGCTCGAACATCATCGGCGTGACGCGGCTGGAGCGGGCCAGCGAGATGCTGCGGGTCAACGCGGCGGTGTCCACGTGTCGTTCGAAGAGGCCGAGCGCGGTCTCCGCCTTGCGCGGTGAGGCCGCGTTCAGCTTGCCCTCCAGGCGGAACAGCTCACCGGCCGTCGGGAAGCTCTGGCCCGGCACCGAGACGACCGGGGTGCCCGGGGCGAGCCGGGAGGCCAGCGCCATGATGTCCGGCCCGGGCCGCTCGTCCAGGGTCAGCAGCACGCCCGCGATGGGTGGGGCGCTCGCGCTGTGCGCGGCCAGCGCGCCGATGATCAGGTCCGCCCGGTCCCCGGGGGTGATCACCATGCAGCCGTCGGTCAGGGCGTTCAGGAAGGTCGGCAGCATCGCGCCGCCGAAGACGAAGTCCCGGGCGTCGCGGGCGAGTCCGGCCGCGTCGCCCAGCAGCACCTCGGCGCCGAGGGTGTGCACGATCTGCTGCACGGTCGGCGCCGAGAGCGAGCCGTCCTCGGGCAGCGTGTAGCAGGGCACCGGCAGCTTGGCGGACAGCGGCCCGGCCACCGCCTCGCGGTCCGCGGGCGCGATCCGGTTGACCACCATGGCGGTGATGTCGCAGCCGAGCGCGTAGTAGGCGGCGTACGCGTTGTGGACCTCGGCGCGTACGGAGTCGGCGTCCTGGTTCTGGCCGCCGACCACCGGGATCACCGAGGCGCCGAACTCGTTCGCGAGCCGCGCGTTGAGGTTGATCTCGGCCGGGAGGTTGGTGCCGGCGAAGTCGGTGCCGAGCACGAGCACGAACTCGTACTCCCTGGCCACCCGGTGGAAGCGCTCGACGAGCTGGGAGACCAGCTCGTCGGTGCCCTTCTCAGCCTGGAGCGCGGCCGCCTCGGTGTACGTGATGCCGTAGACGGTCTCGGCGGGCTGGCTCAGCCGGTAGCGGGCCCGGAGCAGATCGAAGAGGCGGTCGGGCCCCCCGTCGGCGTGCAGCAGCGGCCGGAACACTCCCACCCGGTCCACATGACGGGTCAGGAGCTCCATGACTCCCAGCTCGATGACCTGGCGGCCATCGCCCCGATCGATCCCGGTCACGTACACGCTGCGCGTCACGCGTGAACTCCGATCTGGCCGAAAACGGCCGACACGATGGGCTTACCCTCTTGACAATACCCGGCGGGGTCGGTAGGGCGCTCGGTCGGGTTTACGGTGCTACGAGGCGCTCCGCGGGCGGTTCCTTTCCGCGGCGCAGCCCCCCGGAAAGCCGTGAAACAATCAGACTGCCCCCACCTGGACCACCCCCGAGTATCGAGCAGGAGACACAGCACGATGCGCATCGGAGTTCTCACCGCAGGCGGCGACTGCCCCGGCCTGAACGCCGTGATCCGGTCGGTCGTGCACCGCGCCCTGGCCGCCCACGGTGACGAGGTCATCGGCTTCGAGGACGGCTTCAAGGGCCTGCTCGACCGCCGCTACCGCAAGCTCGACCTGGACGCCGTCAGCGGCATCCTCGCCCGCGGCGGCACCATCCTCGGCTCCGCCCGCCTGGAGCGCGCCCGCCTCAGCGAGGCCTGCGACAACGCCGAGGAGCTGTGCCGCGAGCTCGGCTTGGACGCGCTGATCCCGATCGGCGGCGAGGGCACGCTCACCGCGGCCAAGATGCTCTCCGACGCCGGGATGCCGGTCGTCGGCGTGCCCAAGACCATCGACAACGACATCTCCTCGACCGACCGCACCTTCGGCTTCGACACCGCCGTCGGCGTCGCGACCGAGGCGATCGACCGGCTGAAGACCACCGCCGAGTCGCACCAGCGCGTCATGGTCGTCGAGGTCATGGGGCGGCACGCGGGCTGGATCGCCCTGGAGTCCGGCATGGCGGGCGGCGCCCACGGAATCTGCCTGCCGGAGCGCCACTTCGAGGTCGACGACCTCTGCAAGATGGTCGAGGAGCGCTTCGCGCGCGGCAAGAAGTTCGCGGTCATCTGCGTCGCCGAGGGCGCGCACCCGGCCGAGGGCTCGATGCCGTACGAGAAGGGCGCGATCGACCAGTACGGCCACGAGCGGTTCGCCGGCATCGGCAACCGGCTCGCCGCCGAGCTGGAGCGCCGCCTCGGCAAGGAGGCCCGCCCGGTCATCCTCGGCCACGTGCAGCGTGGCGGCGTGCCCACCGCGTACGACCGGGTGCTCGCCACCCGCTTCGGCTGGCACGCCGTCGAGGCCGCGCACCGCGGCGAGTTCGGCATGATGACGGCGCTGCGCGGCACGGACATCCACATGGTGCCGCTGGCCTCGGCGGTGACCGAGCTGAAGACGGTGCCGGAGTACCGGATGGACGAGGCGGAGTCGGTCTTCTGACCGACTCGCCTCCTCCGGCAGCATCCAGCGGGCATGCGCCGGGCCGTGGCCCGTTCGGCTTCCCCGGCTGCCGCTGGGAGGTACCTCCGTCCCCGGCCGCGCCGCCCGCGTCGCGGCGGGTGAGCCGACCGCCGCGACGGCGGCAACCCCCGAGGCCCAGGACGGAAAGGGCTCCCGGCGGTAGCCGGGGAAGCCCGGCCGGCCCGCACCCAGGTCCTCGGGCCGGGCGAGGACCTACCCCTCTTTGCCGTCCCGTGAGCGGTACAGCCGGTCCCAGAACAGGTCCAGGACCTCGTCGAGGAAGATCTGGCCCGCGTCGCCTGAGTCGCTGGCGCTCCTCCCCACGCCCCAGTTGAGCGTCCCGACCATGCGCGACTGGTAGTCGGAGTGCAGCTGCCGGAGGGCGTCCTCGACCTCGCCGCGGGCAAGACCCAACACCTTGGCGACGGGCTTGACGTAGGCCTGCCAGCGGGTGGTGACCGCGCTGCGCAGCAGCTCCGAGAGGCGGTCGGCCTGCCCGGTCAGGCCGATGAACGCGGGCAGCGGCAGGGCGAGCGCCTCGGCGAGCGCGCCGGCCTGCCGGTCGTTCCCGTACCACTCGCCGGTCCGCTCGATCCGCTCGTAGACGGCCGGCTCCATGCCGATGCGCAGCGCCAGGTCGGTGGCCGCGAACCCGGCGGACATGCGGTGCTCGCGCAGCGTGGTCGGGGTGCCCAGCAGATCGCCCGGCGCGCACCACAGGGCCCCGGCCAGCGCGGTGAGCTGCGCCTCCGTCGGCGACTCCTCACCCAGCTCCCACGCGGCCACGGTCGCCGGGCCGAGCCGCACCCCGTACGCGGCCCAGATCCCGTACGCGACGTGGCTGTGCGTCATGCCCAGCGCCTCGCGCAGCCGGCGGGCGGCGCGTGCGTCGAACGGCGGGTGCCGGTGCTCCGGACCGTCGGATTCCGGGGGCTGGGCGTGATCGTTTCGTGGCTGGAAGTCGTGCACGCGCCAAACGCTAGGTCGGTGGGCGCCGCCATCACTACGGTGCGTTCCGCCAAGCTCACGGGCTTGGAGAAAAGTACCGAATATGTTTGCGTTCTCAAGGAGTTGGGCCCTGCGGGCGGCGGGCTTTCGGCAGGTGTGCGGCGGGTGTGGCGGCGGGCGTGCGGGCGCGCGCGTGCGGTGGGGACCGGGTGCGCGCATCCTGGAGGGGGAGGTGGCGCGATGGACTGGTGGATTTGGCTCGTTGTCGTGGTGGCGGTGCTGGTCGTGCTGGCCGCCTCCGCCCTGGCGGTCCAGGCGCGGCGCCGCAGCGGCGGCGTGATCGCGGTGAAGCGGCGCGGGCGCTCGGGCAGGGGGCTGAAATGAGCGGCGAGCGGGCCGGGGCGGCCGGGCAGCCGGGCCGCGAGAGGCCCGAGGCGGGCGGACGAGGCGAGGGCTCCGGGGCCGCCGGGCGCGCGCCCGGCGCGAGTGCGCTGATGCTCGCCACCGGTATCGCCAAGCGCCCGGTCGTCACCCTCGGCGGCGAGGCCGTTGCGCAGGTCAGGGACATCGTCTTCGACAGCGGCGGCGGCCACATCGTGGGCTTCACGCTCAGCGGGCGCCGCCGCCTCTCCGGCCCGATGAAGCGCAGCCTGCCCTGGGAGGGCGTGTACGCGCTGGGCCACGACGCCGTGATGATCGAGAACGAGGACGCGCTCGAGGACCCCGGCGAGGTCGTGGAGCGCACCGAGGCCAAGGGCGGGGACGTCCTGGAGTCCCGGGTGCTGACCGACGGCGGCAAGGACGTCGGCAAGATCGTCGACGTGGTCGTCCAGGCGGGCACCACGGCGGACGTCGTCGGCTACGAGATCGAGCCGGGCGACGCGCGCGGCCGCCACCCCCGTACGGCCTTCCTGCCGCGCGCCGAGACGATCTCGGTGTCCGGCCAGGCGCTGGTGATCCCGGCGCTGGCAACGGAGTTCATGGCGGACGACCTCCCCGGCTTCGAGGCCCAGGTGCGGGCGTTCCGCGACCGCATGCGCAAGGGGGCGGACTGATGCTCTTCAGCGAACTGACCGGCCGCCCGGTGATGACCGTGGCCGAGGCCAAGCGGGCGGGCGTCGTCGACGGCTTCGTCGTGGATCCCGCCCGGGCCACGGTGGTGGCCCTGCGCCTCCAGAAGACCCCCGACTCGAAGCGGAACCTGCTCTCCCTGTCCCGGATCCGCGCCATCGGCCCGGACGCGGTGATGGTCCCGGACGCCGAGTCGCTGCGGACCGCGGAGGAGGCGCTGGCCGAGCAGGCGGAACTCGCGGGCAAGGGCCTCGACCTCCCGGACAAGCCCGTCCTGACCGAGCGCGGCGAGGAGACCGGCACGGTGGACGACGCGCACTTCGACCCGGAGACGGGCGCGCTCCACGCCCTGGTCACCACCGAGGGCGAGATCCCCGGCCGGGCGATGATCGGCCTCGGCACGTACGCGGTGGTGGTGCGGGCCGGGTCCGAGTCGCACCCGGTCACCCCCTGACTCACCCCTTGCCGTCACGCCTGCCGCACTCGCCGATCACTCTTGCCGGTCACCCCTTGACGGCCCCGCCCAGCGTGAAGCCCCCGCCGAGCCGGCGCGAGATCAGCACGTACAGCAGGATCACCGGCGTCGAGTAGAGGATCGAGAACGCGGCCAGCTGCCCGTACGCGATGGACCCGTAGTTCCCGAAGAAGGTGAAGATCGAGACGGACGCGGGCAGTTGATCGGGCGTCAGCAGCAGCATGAAGGGCACGAAGAAGTTGCCCCACATCATGATGAAGCTGTAGATCGTCACCACGGTCAGGCCCGGACCCATCAGGGGGAGGACGACGCGGGTGAGGGTCTGGAGCGCCGAGGCCCCGTCCGTCCAGGCGGCCTCCTCCAGGACGGTGGGGACGCCGTCCATGAAGTTCTTCATCAGCCAGACAGCGAAGGGAAGTTGGGACGTGGCCAGGAAGAGCGCGGTGCCCTGCACGGTGTCGATCAGGTCGACCTGGACGAAGAGGCCGTAGACCGGGACCATGATCGCGGTGATCGGCAGACAGGTCGTGAACAGCACGGTCAGCATGTACGGGCGGGTGAAGCGCGACGTGAACCGGGACAGCGGGTAGGCGGCCAGCGCCGCGCAGCCGACGGTGAGCGCGGTCGCGCTGCCGCACAGCAGGAGGCTGTTGAGCATCGGCGTGAACGTGATGTCGTCCGTCATGACCGCCGAGAAGTTCTCCAGCGTCGCCGACGCCGGAGGCTGTACGCGCAGGGTCGCCTCGCCGTCGACCGAGGCCAGCACCAGCCAGAGCAGGGGGACGGCGAACGCCGCGGCCACGGCGAGCAGCGCCGCGTCGGCGGCGAGTCTGCGGCGCGTGGGGCGAGTGAGACGGGTGAGGGGGAGCGGGATGGGACGGCGGGCGGTGCTGGTGGCGGTGGCCTGGCCTGTTTCTGGTCCTGTTTCTGGGCCTGGGCCTGTGCCGACGAGGCGCATCGAACCTCCGTACGCGGTGCGGCGGTTGCTGGGTGCGGTACATGTAACCGCCCGCGGGTGGGGTGAGGGAAGGCGTCGGTGGGGGCGTGCTTGTAGACGTCGGCAATCAGCTCGGATGGCGAGGGCATTCTCGTCGTCACTGGTCGGTGATGTTCATCCCGGGAATGCGGACGGGCCGCGGGAGCTTGCCATCCCGGCACCGGATACGGGCCGGGGGTATCGTTGGGGCGGCTGCGTCAGGCAGGCGCGCCCCCGATGACATGGAAGGGAACCAGTGGTGGCAGGCATTGGGCAGGCGCGCAGGCGGGGCGTCGCGCGACTGCTGGCGCTCTGCGCGGTCCTGCTTGGTCTGTTCCTTATGCACGGCGCGCCGGCCGCCGCCGCAGAAGGTTGCCATGGTGCGATGTCCACCGCCGCTCCAATGCCCGAAGGCCATGACTCCGCTGCAATGATCTCCACGCTCCCTGAAGTGGTGATGTCTGCGACTTCAGCGGTGGCTGGCCATCCTGGCGCGGAGCACATGTCTGGCACGTCGGCCATGGACGGGACGACGTGCGTCTCGACCCCCGCGCGGCACCGCGTGCCGCTGCCGTTGGGCGGTCTGATGGCCGTGGTTGCGGTGCCGGCGGGCAGTTTTCTCGCGGGCCGACATGTGGCGCTGGGCCGGACGGGGCGGCGCGGGCCGCCGCCACCGGGCGGGCGGATTCTGCTGCTGCAGGTGTGTATCGCGCGGACGTGACAGGGACCGTGCCGGACCCGGACCACCGGGCCTGGCGACGTCGTCCTGCTCGTTCCCGCGCGCCACGGGAGTGGTGCGCCCACCCGGAAAGACCATTTTCATGTTCAATTCTCGCCCCGCCGTCCGCCGTCGTGCCCTCGCGGCGGCCGGCACCGCGGCCGCGCTCGCGCTGACTCTGGCCGCCTGCGGTTCCTCGGACGACTCCTCGATGCCGGGCATGGACCACGGCGCCAAGTCGTCCTCGTCCGCCTCGGCGAGCGCTTCGCCGTCGACGGGCGACATGCCTGGCATGGATCACATGGCCGACGGCAACGGCCTGTCCGATACCAAGGACGGCTATCGCCTCACCAGCCAGGACGCCACCCTCCCCGCGAGTAAGCAGGCCGCCTACCGGTTCGCGGTGACCGGACCGGACGGCAAGCCTGTCACCGACTTCGCGGTCGACCAGACCAAGCGGATGCACTTCTACGCCATCCGCTCGGATCTGACCGGCTTCCAGCACATCCACCCGGCCATGGCCGCTGACGGAACCTGGACCGCCGACCTGGCCGCCCTCGCTCCCGGCTCGTGGCGCATGTTCGCCTCCTTCACTCCCGACAGCGGGGCCGGCAAGGGCGACGACTTCGTCCTCAGCCGTATCGTCACGGTCCCCGGCACGGCGACGAAGACCCCGCTGCCGGCAGCAGCCTCCTCCGCCGACGTCGACGGGTACGCGGTCACCGTCAAGGGCGAGCCGATGGCCGGTATGGCACAACCGCTGACCGTCACCGTCACCAAGGACGGCAAGCCCGTCACCGACCTCCAGCCCTACCTGGACACCTATGCCCACCTCACCGCCTTTCACGAAGGCGACACCGCGTTCGCCCATCTGCACCCCACGACGAAGGTCGACGGAGACCACGGCGGCCCCAACCTGGCCTTCCACGCCGAATTGCCCACGTCCGGGAACTGGCGGCTGTTCCTGCAGTTCCAGACCGGCGGCAAGCTCCACACCGCCGCGCTCACGTTGAACGTCGGCTGAGGCCACTGCAGGGCGCCGTCCACCCGGCGGCGCTCCGTGCTCGCCCGCCACGTGGCGCCGCCCAGGTGTGAGGTGTCGGCGGCATCAGGCCGTGCTCCTCTCGGCAGGCTTCCCGGAGTGGCGAAAACGGACATGTTGCGCCCTGCGGTCAGACACAGGAGCACCAGGTTCGCGCCGCGGGATGGGGAAGCCGGGCCGTCCTGCGTCGTACCCACTGACCGGACGGCTGCAGCTCGCCTGCGCTGGTGGTCAGTGGGCGTGCCGCCGGTGGCGGTGCGCGTGCTGCTCCGCCGCGGCCGCTTCTTCATCGGCCGCGGCGGGGACGGTGTCGGCTTCTGCCGGCGGGCGCAGCCCGGCGAGGGTGACGGCGACGAGCCGCCGCACGGCGGCTTCGGAGGCCAGGGCGCCGGCTGCGCTCAGGGCGTGGAGGCAGTAGTCGGCGAGTTCGCCGGCCGCGACGTCGTCCCGGACGCTGCCGTGGCGCACGCTCTCGGCGATCAAATCCCGGACTAGGTCGTGCAGTTGCTGGTGCGCCTGGGAGATGTGCCGGCCCTGGTGCAGCAGTGCCGCCGGCTCGGTTCCGTGGTGTCCGTGTCGCTGGTGGGAGATGAGCGCGTATGCCTCCAGCACGGCGTGAAGTCGTCCGGCGGGATGGTCGGCCCGTTCCCTGGCCGTGCTGAGGCGTTCGAGGTGCTCGGTGACCTGCCGCTCGTGCCAGGCGGCCAGGATGGCCTCGACGTCCGGGAAGTACTTGTACAGCGTCGCCCGCCCGATGCCGGTCGCCTCGGCGATGCGCGACATCGTCACCGACAGCATCCCGTGCTCGGCCACCAGGGCCGCGGTGGCGTCCAGGGCCGCGTCGCGTACCGCGCGGCGGTGCGCATCGATCGTCTCGTTCCACAGCTTCGGCATCTGCTTAGTGTACGCACTGCCGAACATGTGACACTATGCGGCGGTGAAGACATACTGTCTCGTAAAATCTCGTCGGACGTCGGCGACCAGGACTGTGGAGGACATCGACATGACGGACCTGCCCCCTTCCCTCGGCTCCGCTGAAGGCTCTGATGCCAAACTGCCCCGCCGCGAAGCGGCGCCGGCGGCCAGGCCCCAGTGGGTGAACGTGTTCGCGGCGATAGGCATCGCGCTGGTGGTGGCGTTCGTCACCCTGCACCTGGCCGGCGGCGGTATGCGGAGTCATGGGTGAGGGCGATGACACCCCGCTGGCGCAAAGTGGCCCTGACCGTGCACGTGGCGGCCTCGGTGGGCTGGCTCGGCGCGGTCGCTGCCTTCCTGGCCCTGGCTGTGGCCGGTCTGGCCGGCGAAGATGCCCAGACGGTCCGGGCGGGTTATGTCGCGATGGAGCTGATCGGCTGGTACGTCATCGTTCCGCTGTGCGCCGCTTCCTTGGTGACCGGGGTGGTCTCCTCTCTGGGGACCACCTGGGGGCTGGTGCGCTACTACTGGGTGGTCGTGAAGCTGGCGATCACCGTTTTGGCCACCCTCGCCCTGCTGGTGCACATGCAGCCGGTGGACCACATCGCCGACGTGGCAGCGGGAGCGGCATGGTCAGGCGGAGAGCTTCACGGGCTGAGGGTGCAGCTGGTGATTCAGTCCGGCGCGGCGGTGCTGGCGCTGCTGGTGGCGACCGGGCTGTCGGTGTACAAGCCGCAGGGGTTGACCCGCCGCGGGCAGCGCGCCCGGGCGGGTGCGCGGGCGGCCGCTGCCTGATCAGTCGTAGGCGTGGACGACGGCGTGCCGGACGGGCGCGCACTGAGCCCCCCTCTCCGTTGCGTGGTGTCCGCGAGGCGATTGACATGCAGCCGTGCGGCTGCCTATCGTCGGTTGTGCAGCTGGATGGCTGCATGTCATGCACGGAAGGCGGTGGGCGGCGCGAGATGGACGAGGTGTTCAGGGCGCTGGCCGATCCCAGTCGGCGGCGGCTGCTCGACAGTCTGAACGCCCGCAACGGGCAGAGCCTGCGCGAGCTGTGTGCTGGGCTCGACATGGCCCGGCAGTCCGTGAGCAAGCACCTGGCGGTGCTGGAGGCGGCGAACCTCGTCACCACGCTGTGGCGCGGCCGGGAGAAGCTGCACTACCTCAACGCCGAGCCGATCAACGCCATCGCCGAACGCTGGATCGACCAGTACGACCGGCGGCGCGTGCGCGCGCTGGCCGACCTGAAGACCGCGCTGGAGGCGGCGGAGGAGACGGAGGAGACCCCCATGAGTGACGCGAACACGAGCGACGCGAACACGGGTGGCGCGAACACCACCGAATTCGTCTACACGACCTACATCAGGACCACCCCGGAGCGCCTCTGGCAGGCCCTGACGGAACCGGCCTTCACCAGCCGCTACTGGGGAGTGACCTTCGAGACGGACTGGAAGCCGGGCTCGACGATGACCTGGAACGAGGGCGGGAACGCGACCGTCGACCCGGCCCAGGTGGTCCTCGAGGCCGACCCGTACCGACGCCTGTCCTACACCTGGCACCACTTCACGCCGGAGTGGGCCGACAGGGTCGGGGTGAGCGCGGACGTCCTGGCCGAGATCTCGAAGGAGCCCCGCTCGAAGGTCACCTTCGACCTCGAACCGATGGGCGACGTCGTCAAGTTGACGGTCGTCCACGACGGCTTCGAGCCGGGCAGCACGCTGCGGGAGATGGTCAGCACCGGCTGGCCCCACCTGCTCTCCGACCTCAAGACCCTGCTGGAGACCGGCGAGACCCTCCCGAAGCCTGAAGGCGCGGAGCGCTAGGGCGCGTTGGTCGGGGCATCGGCCTGGCTCGGGTCAGGCTTCCGCTCGTGGCGGGGCGAGTTGCCGTGCCGGGGGAGCAGGAGCGGTGTCGCCAGGCTCAGGACACCGGCGATCGCGATCGCCTGGCGGGGGCCGGTGAGCCCGGCCAACAGGCCCCGCAGGGCGGTCATACCCGCGATGGTGGCCTTGCCGGTGACCGACCACGCGGAGAGGGTGCGGGCGAGGCGGTCCGTCGGCGTCCGGTCGAGCCGGTAGGTGGCGAACACCGGGTTGAACGCACCCGCGCAAGTGATCAGCCCGAGTTCGACGGCGATGACGAGCGCCAGCCCCGCGGTCCCGGGGCGGACGAAGGCCAACCCGAGCAGCCAGCAGGCCCGCAGGGTCCCGGTGGTGAGCATGACCTTGTGCTGCCCGAAGCGCGCTACGAGCCGGCGGGACAGCCGGGAGCCGACGAGACCGCCGACGCAGGGAGCGGCGAACGCGAGGCCGTACTGCCAGGGTGTGAAGCCCAGGGGGCCGAGCATGAGGACGGCGAGCAGCGGCGAGGTCGCCATGATCAGGCCGTTGACGAGGACCGTGTTGAGGAACAGGGGGCGCAGCGCCGGGCTGTTGAGGATGTGCCGCCACCCTTCGAGCAGGTCGCGGGAGTTGGGCCGTGCTGTGCCGGTTCGCAGGGGCCGCGGTTCCCGTCCGCAGCTCGCGCATTCTGCCCGACGCCTCTGACAGTCGGGTCGGCGTCTGGGGCCGGGGCCCGTCAGGCGCGGAGGTGCTCTTGGGCGGCGTGTTGTCGGCGGCCGAGGGCGACCTTGATCGGGAGCAGGGTCAGCCAGAACCACTTGGCGCCGTCGGGGGAGACGAAGGCCAGGGGGATGGCGAGGGCGAAGACGAGGACGGTGGCCGCCAGGTCCGCGGCGTCCAGGCGCTGGGCCCTGCGGGCCAGGGTGTCCGCGGTCGGTCGGAGGCGGCGGTTGACGGCCAGGGTCAGGGCCAGGTGGGCGGCGTTCGTCGCGCCCACGACGCCCGAGTAGATCGCCACGGCCAGCGACTCGCCGCCGTACTCGGCCAGGAGCGAGGTGGGAAAGGGGAGCAGGGCGATCAGGCCCAGGCCCAGCAGTGTCAGGGCCACGATCGGGCCGTCCGCCTTCGGGGCCGCGCCCAGGATGCGGCGGTGGTCCGTCCAGAACTGCGCGATGACCACGAAGCTCAGCGCGTACGCCGCGAGGTTGGGCAGCAGGTCCTCCAGCGCGCGCTCGAAGGCCGCGGCGTCCAGGTTCGGGGAGATCGAGACATCGAGCACCAGCAGCGTCATCGCGATGGCGAAGACCCCGTCCGACAGGGCCGACAGCCGCTCGATGCCTTCACCCGCACCTTCATCCGCCCTGGGGGCGGCGGTTGGTCCACGATCCACAAACGGCAACGGTAGGGGAGGGGGAGCGGCCCCGGCGTTATCCGCGCCGGGGGCCGCCCGCTCATCGGTGACGTGCCGTCAGTGGCCCATCAGCATGTCTTGTAGTCGTAACGGCTCGAGTTGTACGAGCAGGTGTCGACCGTCGTGCCGGCCGGCTTCCGCAGCGTCGCCTTGTCGCTGGTGTTGTTCCACACGTACCAGGTGCGTCCCTGGTAGCGCGTGGACGAGGTGTTCGTGCCCTTGCCGGTCTTCACGGTGACCGTCTTGCCCGCACCCAACGTGTACGTGCCGAACGTGTACTTGTGCTTCTGGGCGTCCGTCAGCGTCCAGCCCTTCAGGTTCACACCCCGGCTGGTGCTGTTCTTGATCTGGACGTACTCGCCGTTCAGTGAGGCGTTGCCGCCGGTGTCGCTGCCCGGGCTGTCGTAGTAGACCTTGGACAGGTAGACGGATCCGGCGGCCTGCGCCTGAACCGGCAGCAGCAGTACGGCAGCGCAGCCGGCCGCTATCGCGGCAGCCGCACACGTGCGGGTTCTGTTCAAGTGGGGCTCCATCTCTGATGGCCACACGGTCGTGTGTGGCTTGGGTGGTCAGAGTATGGAGTTTCGTGCCGATGATGTGTGCGCGTTGTGAAAATGGGGTGTTGTGGTCGAGAAGGTTACACCTCCGCTTTCATCAGGCGGAGATAGACCGCCGAGAACAACGCGCCCACCAGCAGCAACAGCAGCGCCACCGCCGTCCCGTAGCCGATCAGGCTCTTCAGGAACGCCTGGTCGTACATGAAGACGGGCAGGGTCTGGCTGCGGTTGCCCGGGCCACCGCGCGTCATCGCCCAGATCAGCCCGAAGACGGACAGCGTCTGGAGGGTGTTGAGCATGAGGTTGGTGCCGATGGAGCGGCGGATCATCGGCAGCGTGATGTGCCACAGCCGCTGGCGCCCGCGCGCCCCGTCCACCTCGGCCGCCTCCGTGATCTCCTTCGGTATCTCGGACAGCGCCGCCGAGTACACCAGCATCGAGAACGCCGTGCCGCGCCAGACGTTCGCGAAGGACACGGCCAGGATCGGCAGCGTGAACAGCCAGTTCTGGCTGGGCAGATGGAGCAGGTCCAAGATGGCGTTCAGCGTTCCCTCGCGGCGGAAGAACGCGTACAGCAGGAAGCCCGCGACGATCTCCGGCAGCACCCACGCGGCGATCACCACCGAGCCGGTGAGCGTGCGCACCGGCTGCGAGGCGCGCTGCATCAGGCCCGCCAGCGCGAGCCCCAGCGTGTTCTGGCCCAGGAGGGACGAGATCACGGTGAAGACCAGGGTCAGGACGACCGCGTTGCGGAAACCGGGGTCGGCGAACGCCCGGCGGAAGTTGGCCAGCCCGACGAAGTCGGTGGACGACGACCCGGTCAACTGCATGTTGGTGAAGGCGATGTAGACGCAGTACGCGATCGGGCCGCCGAGGAAGAGCAGCAGCAGGACCGTGGCGGGGGCGAGCGGCAGCCAGCGCAGCGGGCCGTGGCGGCGCCCGCCGGGCTGAGCGGCGGCGGCCCGCGGAGGGCGGGCCGCCACCTTGGCGGTAGCGGTGGTCACCGGATCAGCCGTTCGCGTTTCTGACCGCGTCGCCCGCGACTGTCCTCAGATGCTCGTCGTACGCCTTGGCCGCCGCGGCCGGTGAGGCCTCACCCGTGGTCACCGACTCCATGGCCTCGCCTATCGCCGAGGACACCTGGGGGTAGACCGGCAGGGCCGGGCGGTAGTGGGTGTGGTCCACGAGTTGGGTGAAGAAGTCGATCCCCGGCATGGACTTCCGGTACTCCGGGTCCGCCGCCACGTCCTTGCGCACCGCGATCTGCGCGTTGTCGATGTCCCAGGACACCGCGTTCTCCTCGGTCTGGAGCGTCTCGATGAACTTCCAGGCCAGGTCGGGGTTCTGGGCCTTGGCCGGTATCGCCCAGGACCAGCCGCCGGACATGCTCACCCTGCCGGGAGCCTGTCCGCGCTGCGTCGGCATGGCGGCCTGGCCGAGCACCTTCGACCACTCGGGCCACGGCTTGCCGCCGGTCTTCAGCCACTGCTGGCCCATCCAGGAGCCGTCGAGGTTGATCGCCAGCTTGCCCTCGGGCAGCAGCCGAGTGGCCACGTGCGTGCTGATGTTGGGGTCGAGGGCGTCCGAGGGGTCGGGCGCGAGCTTCTCGCCGTACACCGTCTTGATGAAGTCGAGGGAGTCCTCGAACCCCTGGCCCCCTGCCACCCACTTCTTCGCCCCGGGGTCGTAGAGCGGCTCCTCACCCGCGTCCGGCGTGCCGTACAGCAGCATCTCGAAGCCCTGCATGGCGGCGACTTCGCCGGGCGCCTTGCCGGTGTAGACGTTCAGCGGGATGACACCGGGGACCTTCTTCTTGATCGTCCGGGCCGCGTCCAGGATCTCGTCCCAGTTCTTCGGCTGCCAGTCCGCGGGCAGCCCCGCCTTGGCGAAGATCTCCTTGTTGAACCACAGGCCGCGGGTGTCGGTCCCGTCCGGCACTCCGTACGTCTTGCCGTCCTCCGCCGTGGCCGCCGTCTTGGCCGTGTCGATGAACTGGCCCCAGGCCTTCCACTTCTTCAAGTAGCCGTCGAGAGGCGCGAGATAGCCGGCCTTGATGTCCGAGTTGATATGGAAGGTGTCCTCGTACACGAGGTCGGGCGCGGTCTTGGGGGTGCGCATCATCTGCTGCACCTTGGTCGCGTAGTCGTTGTCCGGGGCCTGGATCGGTATCAGCTCGACCTTCTTGCCCGGGTTCTCCTTCTCGAACTGCTTCTTCACCCGGGCCAGTTGGTTGTCCTTGAACCGGACCTTGTTGTCCGTACTGCGGTTGTACGCGACCCTCACGGTGTCCGGGTCGCCCCCGGACCCGCCGCCGCACGCGGTGAGCGCGGCGGCGGCCAGGGCGGCAGCGGCAGTGAGAATCAGCGGGGCGGTGGGGCGCACGGCTCGACCTCCTCAGGGCTCCTCCCGAGGAGCCGCATCGGTGACTGCTCGGTGACCGTACGTGGCTCGTGAACAGGGGGTCAATGCCTGTGGATAACTGCAAGTCGTGTCCGTGACAACGTTGTTATGGCGGACCTGCGGCAGGGCGGGCAGGCGGCTTCGAACGGCCGCCCGCCCGGGCCGTGTCACGTGGCGGGTCAGCCCCGCACCCACCGGTAGCACAGCTCCGGGCGGCCGATCTGCCCGTACTGCGGGGTGCGTTCGGCCCGCCCCGCCGTGACCAGGTGCTCCAGATAGCGCCGCGCCGTGATCCGCGAGATCCCCACCGCCTCGCCCGCCGCGCTCGCGGTGACGCCCCGCGGGCCCGACCCGCGCAGCACGCGCGTGACCGCCTCCAGCGTCGGGCCGCTCAACCCCTTGGGCAGCGAGGCCGGTTGGGGCGCGCGGAGCGAGGCCAGAGCGCGGTCCACCTCGTCCTGCCCGCTCGCCTCGCCCGCCGCCGCCCGGAACTCGGCGTACCGGACGAGCCGGTCGCGCAGGGTCGCGAAGCTGAACGGCTTCAGCACGTACTGCACGACCCCGAGCGAGACGCCCTCCCGTACGACGGCCAGATCGCGCGCGGACGTCACCGCGATCACATCCGCGGCGTGGCCCGCGGCCCGCAGCGATCGTACGAGCCGGAGGCCGTGCCCGTCGGGAAGGTAGAGATCGAGAAGGAGCAGGTCCACGGGGGCGTGTTCGGTGGCGGTCGCCCGCCGATCATTCGCGCCCGCGCCCTGGGCGCCTCCTGCACCGTTGTCGCCTGCGGCGCGCGGGCCGGTGGCGATTCTCCGGGGCGTCCCCTCGCCCAGGTCGGCGCCCGACGCACTGCGGTCGAGGACCGCGCCTCGGCCGTCGACCGCGTGTTCCCCGGCCCCTGGGCCTTGGTTGTCCGCCGTCCCGTGGTCGGCGCCCGGCCCTCGCCTCGCCCCCGCGCGCTCCAGGTGGCGGCGGGCCTCCTCGCCGGAGTGGGCGATTCCGGCGAGTTCGAAGCCGGGCATCCGGCCGACGTACAGCGCGTGCGCGTCCGCCGCGACCGGGTCGTCCTCGACGACGAGTACGCGGATGGCCGGCTGCTGCGAGCCGTGCGGGGCGGTCACGCGCCCACCTCCGCCGCGCCGCGCCCTTGGGACGGCAGCTGGGACGGCAGCGCCGTGCCGCGCTCAGGGGTCGACAGCGCACCGCCGCGCTCAGGAGTCGGCAGTGCCGTGCCGCGCTCCCGGATCGGCAGCCGTACGGTGAACTCCGCGCCGCCGTCAGCCGATTGACCGATCGCGATGGTCCCGCCGTTGCGCCGCACGGCCTGCCGCACGAGCGCCAGCCCGAGCCCGCGCGGCAGCCCGGAGCCGGCGGTGACAGGCTGACGCCCCTGCCCAGGCACGGCAGCAGTCGGACCCTGTTCCAGCCCTTGCCTGGCAGCGGCCGCTCCGCGCTCCAACCCCGGCCCGGCGGCGTCCGTTCCACGCCTCGGCCCGTCTTTGGCGGGGCTCGGACCGCAACCGGCAGCTGAGCCCGGCTCCCGCCCTTGCCCAGGAACCGCTGCTTCCGGCGCCCGTGCCGTCTTCGTGCTCCACCCCCGCCGGAACACCGCCTCCATCGCTTCGGCGTCGACCCCGGGGCCGGTGTCCGCGACGCGCAGCAGCAACTCGCCCTGGTCGGCCCGCGCGGTCACCGTCACGCGCGCGTGCCCGCGGGTCCGAGCGCGGGCACGCCCGTCCGCGTGGTCATGCCCCCGGCAGGCGTCTCGGTCTTTATCCGCGGGGTCGGCACAGGTGGTCCCGGCCTCGGCCGTGAGGCGGGCACGGGTCGTTCTGGCACCGGCCGTGAGGTCGGCACCGACTGAGGCCGGGACATCGGCCGGGA
>NZ_LIQY01000125.1 GCF_001418495.1 Streptomyces pathocidini
AAGCGACAAGCGACAAGCGAGAGGCAGGAGGCCTCGGTCGCGGCAAGCGAGCCGAGGGAAACCTCAGAAGCGGCGCGTGATCAGCGCCCGCTTGACCTCCTGGATCGCCTTGGTGACCTCGATGCCGCGCGGGCAGGCGTCCGTGCAGTTGAAGGTCGTGCGGCAACGCCACACGCCGTCCTTGTCGTTGAGGATCTCCAGGCGCTGCTCGCCGGCCTCGTCACGCGAGTCGAAGATGAAGCGGTGCGCGTTGACGATCGCCGCCGGGCCGAAGTACTGGCCGTCGTTCCAGAACACCGGGCACGAGGTCGTGCACGCGGCGCACAGGATGCACTTGGTGGTGTCGTCGAAGCGCTCGCGGTCCTCGGCGGACTGCAGCCGCTCACGCGTCGGCTCGTTGCCCTTGGTGACCAGGAAGGGCATCACGTCTCGGTAGGCCTGGAAGAACGGATCCATGTCCACGACCAGGTCCTTGAGGACCGTCAGGCCCTTGATGGCCTCGACCGTGATCGGCTTCGTCCCCTTGCCGTCCTTGATCTCGGTGATGTCCTTGATCAGGGTCTTGCACGCCAGCCGGTTGCGGCCGTTGATGCGCATCGCGTCGGAGCCGCAGATGCCGTGCGCGCAGGAGCGCCGGAAGGTCAGGGTGCCGTCCAGCTCCCACTTGATCTTGTGCAGGGCGTCGAGGACGCGCTCTTTCGGGTCGATCTCGACCTCGAAGTCCTCCCAGACCGCGTCTGCCGAGACCTCCGGGTTGAACCGGCGGATCCGGAAGACCGCGGTGATGTAGGGGGAGGCGACGGCGGTCTCGTCCCGCTTCTCGAGCGTCGGGGTGCTCATCAGTACTTACGCTCCATCGGCTGGTAGCGGGTCTGGACGACCGGCTTGTAGTCGAGCCGGACGGAATCGGTGCCGTCGGCGCCCACCTCGCGGTACGCCATGGTGTGGCGCATGAAGTTGACGTCGTCGCGGTTCGGGTAGTCCTCGCGGTAGTGGCCGCCGCGGGACTCCTTGCGGGCCAGCGCGGAGACGGCCATGACCTCGGCCAGGTCGAGCAGGTTGCCCAGCTCGATGGCCTCCAGCAGGTCGGTGTTGAACCGCTTGCCCTTGTCCTGGACCGAGACGTTCTTGTAGCGGCGGCGCAGCTCGGCGATCTTCTCGACGGCCGTCTTGATGGTCTGCTCGGTGCGGAAGACCATCACGTTGGCGTCCATGGTCTCCTGCAGCTCCTTGCGGAGCTCGGTGACCCGCTCGCTGCCGGTGGCCGAGCGCAGCGCCTCGACCTGGTCCTTGACCAACCGTGCTGGGTCCTCGGGCAGTTCGACGTACTCGGCCTTCGCGGCGTACTCGGCGGCGGCGATACCGGCGCGGCGGCCGAAGACGTTGATGTCGAGCAGCGAGTTGGTGCCCAGGCGGTTGGCGCCGTGCACGGACACGCAGGCGACCTCGCCGGCCGCGTAGAGGCCGGGCACGACCGTGGTGTTGTCGGCCAGCACCTCGCCCTCGACGTTGGTCGGGATGCCGCCCATCGCGTAGTGCGCGGTCGGCTGGATCGGGATCGGGTCGGTGTACGGCTCGATGCCGAGGTAGGTCCGCGCGAACTCGGTGATGTCGGGCAGCTTGGCGTCCAGCTGCTCCGGCGGGAGGTGGGTGAGGTCCAGGAAGACGTGGTCGCCCTCGGGGCCGCAGCCGCGGCCTTCCCGGATCTCCGTGTAGATCGAGCGAGAGACCACGTCGCGCGACGCGAGGTCCTTCATGACCGGCGCGTACTTCTCCATGAAGCGCTCGCCGTCCTTGTTGCGGAGGATGCCGCCCTCACCGCGGGCGCCCTCCGTCAGCAGGATGCCCATGCGCCAGATGCCGGTCGGGTGGAACTGGAAGAACTCCATGTCCTCCAGTGGCAGTCCGCGCCGGTAGACGGCGGCCTGGCCGTCGCCGGTGAGGGTGTGCGCGTTGGAGGTCACCTTGAAGAACTTGCCGCAGCCGCCGGAGGCGTAGATGACGGCCTTCGCCTGGAAGACGTGGATCTCGCCGGTGGCCAGCTCGTACGCGACCACACCGGCGGACCGCTTGACGCCGTCGACCTCGGTGATCAGCTGGTCCAGGACGTAGAACTCGTTGAAGAACTCCACGCCCTCCTTGACGCAGTTCTGGTACAGCGTCTGGAGGATCATGTGGCCGGTGCGGTCCGCGGCGTAGCAGGACCGGCGGACCGGGGCCTCGCCGTGGTTGCGCGAGTGGCCGCCGAACCGGCGCTGGTCGATGGTGCCGTTCGGGGTCCGGTTGAACGGCAGGCCCATCTTCTCCAGGTCGAGGACCGAGTCGATGGCCTCCTTCGCGAGGATCTCGGCGGCGTCCTGGTCGACCAGGTAGTCACCGCCCTTGATCGTGTCGAAGGTGTGCCACTCCCAGTTGTCCTCCTCGACGTTGGCGAGGGCTGCGGCCATGCCGCCCTGCGCGGCGCCGGTGTGGGAGCGGGTCGGGTACAGCTTCGTCAGGACGGCGGTGCGGCTGCGCTTGGTCGACTCGATGGCCGCGCGCATCCCGGCGCCGCCGGCGCCGACGATGACGGTGTCGTACTTGTGAATCTTCATGATCGTGCGTCAGCCCCGGGTCTACTGGATGTTCGGGTCGAAGGTGAAGATCACCAGCGTGCCCAGAAGGACGGTGAACACCGTGGCGGTGTACAGCAGCATCTTCAGCCAGAAGCGGGTGTTGTCCCGCTCGGCGTAGTCGTTGATGACGGTCCGCAGACCGTTCGCGCCGTGCAGCATGGCGAGCCACAGCATGATCAGGTCCCAGGCCTGCCAGAACGGCGAGGCCCAGCGGCCGGCCACGAACGCGAAGCTGATCTTGCTCACGCCGCCGTCCAGCACCAGCTGGATCAGCAGGTGGCCGATGACCAGGACGACCAGCACGATGCCGGACAGCCGCATGAACAGCCAGCCGTACAGCTCGAAGTTGGTCCGGGTGGACTTCGGGGTCCTGGCGGTCCGGGCGCGCGGGGCCTCGATGAGCGGGGCGGGGTTGTCGGGGCCGTACGCGGCGGAGGAGCCGGTCAGCTCGACGGAGCCCGAAGGGGTCTCGGTGGTGGCCATGTGTGTCAGCTCCCGAACAGCTCGCGCGCGGCGTGGTTGAGGACGGGGTAGACGGCCCCGGCCATCAGCACGATCCAGATGCCCATGACGGTCCAGAGCAGCTGCTTCTGGTAGCGGGCGCCCTTGGACCAGAAGTCCACGGCGACGACGCGCAGGCCGTTCAGGGCGTGGAACAGGATGGCGGCGACGAGGCCGTATTCCATCAGGGCGACGAGGGGCGTCTTGTACAGCGCGATCGTGTCGTCGTACGCCTTGGGGGAGACGCGGACGAGAGCGGTGTCGAGGACGTGGACGAACAGGAAGAAGAAGATGAGGACGCCGGTGACTCGGTGAGCCACCCAGGACCACATTCCTTCCCGGCCGCGGTACAGCGTTCCAGCCGGCACGGAAAACCCTCCGGGAGCGGGGATTGGGGCCTGCCGCCAGCTTCTGACAGTCAAGAGGGGCACTGTCGGTCGGGCCCGGCCGGGTACGGTCCACCGGCCCCGGCCATCGTAGCGACGCGCTGTCGGCTCCCCCGCCCGGGGTCCCGTAGGTGTGATCAAAGAGGCACGTACGGGCTATCCGGCGGCCCGGAAGGTGCCGATCAGGGCGAGTTGAGCGTTCTCTCCGGTTCGAGGTGTTCCTGCGGTTTCGCGGATCCTGTCTGCGGTTTCACGGGCCCGGCCAGTGGTTTCGCGGATCCGGCGGGGTGGGTGACGAGCCGGGTGAGCCGGGCGCGGGCGAGCCGACGCAGCTCGTCGGCCGTGGTGACGCGCTCCTCCTCGGGCTCGTGCCCGAGCCGGTGGCGGATCCCGGCCAGCACGTGGTCCAGCCGCTCGTCGGCGCGCAGCCCGTCGAGGCAGATCACGAAGACATGGCCGAAGCGGCTCTCGTACGCGGCGTGGGCGGCGCGCAGCGCGGTGAGTGCGGCCGGGCCGCCGGAGACGGCGGCGGGCGGGGCGCACGGGACGGACTCCCCGGCGAGGGCCTCCGCGGCGTCGGTCGGGGTCAGGTCGTAGCTCGCCTCGTCGGCCGCGGCCAGCAGTGCGTCGAGGTCGGGGTACGGGCGGTGGGCGGCCAGCCGGTGGGCCCAGCGGTGGCTGCCGCAGCAGGCCAGGAGGGCCGCTTCGGCGGCGCTGGGGGCGGCGGTGTTGAATCGGTCCAGCCCCGAGTGGGGGTCGCTGCCGCGGCCCTGGGCCGGCAGGGGCTGTCCGGCGTCTTCCCCGGCTCCCGGAACGGCAGAATCCCGCCAGGGCGGGGTGGCCGGAAAGTCGCTGGTCTGCATGGGCTCCTCTGGGATTCCCTTTGCGCGCGGGCCAGGAGAGAACAGGTGAGACTGGGGATACGGGGCGAGGCGCCACGGTATCCACGCAAGTCGGCCACCGTCCGTCGGATGCGCGAATTTCACCCGGACGGAAGTGGATTCGCGCGCGTAGTGGACGAAAGCGCGAGCACAACACCCGTACCTTCGTCCTTAAATGGAAGGTTTGTAGCGATGGTGCATGCGAGAAAGCCGGGAATGCCGCCGCCGCGACTGACCGCCGTGGTCACCGCGGCCGTCGCCGCGGCCCTCCTCGGCGGCTGCTCGAACGGGGACGGAAACCAGCCACAGGACGACTCCCGATCGCCGGGCAACGGCGCCACCGTGAGCAAGCGCTATCCGCCCGCGGCCGCGCCGCGCACCATCCCCTCCGTCCGCGACTTCGACCCGGGCAGCGGCCCGGGCTGGAAGCCGGAGAAGGGCAGCCGCGTCGTCACCGACCCCAAGGGGCCGCTGGCCGACGAGGCCCGGATGCTGGCCGGCGAACTGAAGATCAAGACCGCGGCGCCGCCCGCCAAGGCGGGGGACGTCGAGCTGGCCCTGCGGCCGAAGCAGCGCGGTGGCTCCGAGGCGTACAAGCTGGTCACCCGGGACGGCCGGGTGGCCATCACCGGCGCCGGCGAGGCCGGGGTCTTCTACGGCACCCGCACCGCCGTCCAGGCGCTGCGCTCCGGCGAGCAGCTGCCCGAGGGCGTCATCAACGATGCCCCCGACCGCCCGCAGCGCGGGTTCCAACTCGATACCGCCCGCAAGCACTTCAGCGCCGACTGGATCAAGGCGCGGATGCGGCAGCTGGCCGACCTCAAGCTCAACCAGCTCGGTCTGCACTTCTCCGACGACCAGGGCTTCCGCATCGAGAGCTCCTCGCACCCGGAGATCGTCTCCGACGACCACCTCACCAAGGCCGAGGTGCGCTCGATCCTCGAGCTGGCGAAGCAGCTGCACATCACGGTCATCCCCGAGATCGACTCGCCCGGCCACCTCGGCGCCGTGATCGCCGCCCACCCCGACCTCCAGCTGGTCAGCGCCAAGGGCAACCCCGCGCGCGGGGCGGTGGACATCACCAAGCCCGAGGCGTCGAAGATCGTGGACGATCTGCTGCGCGAGTACGCGGACCTCTTCCCCGGCCCGTACATGCACATCGGCGCGGACGAGTACCAGGCGCTGATGACCGAGGACCCCGAGGCCTCCTACCCGCAGCTGGCCGCCGCGGCGCGCGAGAAGTACGGGAGCGGGGCAACGGTCCAGGATCTGGCGACCGGCTGGCTCAACGACCGGGCCGCGGTGGTGCGGAAGGCCGGGAAGAAGGCCAAGGCCTGGAACGACGGCTTCTTCGCCGACGGGAAGGTCAGCCCGGACAAGAGCATTGAGGTCGAGTACTGGACGGGCAAGGAGATCGGCAAGCGCCAGCCGTCGGAGTACCTCAAGGAGGGCCGCACGGTGGTGAACCTCAACGACGAGTACCTCTACTACGTGCTCGGCGAGCCCAACGAGTTCACCTACCCGACCGGTGAGCGCATCTACAAGGAGTGGACGCCGGCGGTGCTGCGCGGCTCGGAGGCCACCACGGTCGCGCCGACCGGGCCCGACAAGGTGCCGGGCGGGCGCTTCGCCGTCTGGGCCGACCTGGCTGGCTCGCAGACCCCGGCGCAGGTCGCGGAGGGCATCCGCCTCCCGCTGGCCGCGACGGCGCAGAAGCTGTGGGATCCGGGCAAACCGCCGCTGTCCTGGCCCGCCTTCGTGAAGCTGGCGAACCAGCTGGTTCCCGCGGAGAGCTGAGCCCCCGGGGCTGACGGAGCTCCCGAGAAAACTGACGGAACCTCCAGACTCCAGAGCAAGCTGACGGAACCTCCCGAGAAAGGGGCGGTCGACCGGGTTCGCGGTCGACTGCCCCTTTTGTTGCGGTGAGCTGGTTCGTCGTGGGTGGCCTGCCGTCCGCTGTCTGTGACAAACCGCATGTCAGGTGGGTTGAGGGGGGCGGATTTCGGGCTTCCGCGCGGCGGCTTGCGAGGGCTTGCGAGAAGGGCCGCGGCGCGGTCCCGGCGGATCTGGGCGCGGTGGCGTGCGCCGCTCAACCGCGGGCCGGGGCGCGGGAAGTCCGAAGGAGACGGCCGGGGTCGCCACCCCCCACAGGAGAGACCCCGACCGTCGTCGGTGAGGGCTCATGAGGGAGCCCGTACTCATCTCAGCGTCGCGCGACCGGTTTCTGTCACACCCGTGCGAGACCCGGCAATACGTGGACGTGGACGCGTCGTAGGGCCTAGCGTGCTGGACCGCGCAGGTCGGCGCCGAAGAGCCGGGCCATGGTTTACTCCAGTCGTCAACTTCTGGTTCCCACTTCTGTGGATGGCCTGGTCGGCACCGGGGGGGCCGGAGGTGTCTGCGGTCAGGCTGGGGAGAGCGAAGCAGGATGAGGGCGTGTGGGGGACGACGCGGAGCTGACCGCTGCGGTGCACGCGGCGCAGGGTGGGGACGAGTTCGCGTTCCGCACCGTCTACCGAGCCGTGCACCCGCGGTTGCTCGGGTATGTGCGGACGCTGGTCGGCGAGACGGACGCGGAGGACGTCACCTCCGAGGCGTGGCTCCAGATCGCCCGCGACCTGGAGCGCTTCAGCGGTGACGCGGACCGGTTCCGCGGCTGGGCGGCGCGGATCGCCCGCAACCGGGCGCTCGATCACATCCGGATGCGCGGGCGCAGGCCCGCGGTGGGCGGCGACGTCGAGACCGAGCTCGTGGAGCGGGCGGCCGACGCGGACACCGCGACCGAGGCCCTGGAGTCGATCGGCACCGGCCACACCCTCCGCCTGATCTCGACCCTGCCCCGGGACCAGGCCGAGGCCGTGGTGCTCCGGGTCGTCGTCGGGCTCGACGCGAAGAGTGCGGCGGGCGTGCTGGGCAAGCGCCCCGGCGCGGTCCGCACGGCCGCGCACCGCGGACTGAAGCGGCTGGCCGAATTGCTCGGCGCGGTGGTGCCCAGCCAGGGCGGACCGGTGGATTCTGTGGAGAGCGCGGCGGGTTCCGGGGGCGGCGCGGGGGCGCAGGGGAAGGG
>NZ_LIQY01000126.1 GCF_001418495.1 Streptomyces pathocidini
CCGATGAATCCCGCCCCTACAAATACAGTCCTGCGTCCGATGACGGTTGTTGGGTCGGTACTGATGCCGGGCCCGTGCCGCGGCGCAGTGCGTACAGCTCGGCGAGGGTCGCGCCCTCGCGGCCCACGCCCTCTGCCGTGCCGAGCCAGCTGACGGCTTCGGGCCGCGTCAGCGGACCCACCTCGATGCGGGCCAGGCAGCGGCCCGGGCGGACGACCGCCGGGTGGAGGCGCTCGAGGTCCTCGTTCGTCGTGACGCCCACCAGCACGTTGCGGCCCTGACCCAGCAGACCGTCCGTCAGGTTCAGCAGGCGGGAGAGGGCCTGTCCCGCCGTGTGCCGGGCCTCGCCGCGGATGAGCTCGTCGCAGTCCTCGAGCAGCAGCAGCCGCCAGCGGCCCTTCGCCGTGCCGTCCTCCTCGCCGATCGCGATGTCCATCAGATAGCCGACGTCACTGAACAGTCGCTCCGGGTCCAGCACGCAGTCCACCTGGCACCAGTCCCGCCACGACCGCGCGAGCGTGCGCAGCGCGGAGGTCTTGCCCGTGCCGGGCGGGCCGTGCAGAAGCAGCAGGCGGCCCGCGATGTCGTCCGGCGTGACTTTCATCAGCCGGTCCAGCGCGTCCGCGACCGGGGCGGTGTAGTTGGGTCGGATCTCCTGCCACGTGCCGGCCGAGATCTGCCGCGTCGTGCGGTACGGCCCGCGCCGGGGCGACACGTACCAGAACCCCATCGCCACGTTCTCCGGCTGCGGCTCCGGCTCGTCGGCCGCGCCCTCGACACTCTCCTTCAGCACTTTTTCGGCCAGTTCGTCGTCGACCGCCGTCACGGTCACGTCCGCGCCGCGGCTCCACCGGGACACCAGCAGCGTCCAGCCCTCGCCCTCCGCGAGGAGCGCGCTGCGGTCCTCGTCGCGCGCCGAGCGGAGCACCTTCGCCGCCGGCGGCAGCAGCGTCGCCCCGGACTTGACGCGGTCGATGGTGGAACTGCGGGAGTACGGCTGCTCGCCGCTGGCGAACCGGCCCAGGAACAGCGCGTCCACCACATCGGAGGGCGAGTCGCTGTCGTCCATGGTGAGCCGGATCGGGACGGCGTTCTCGGGGCTGGGCAGGGCCTGCCTCCTGGTGCTCGTGCGGTCTTCGGGCCGGTGTCCTCGTCCGTACGGTTCCATGGCCGTACGTACGAGACACCCTGCCCCCATGATCCGGCACCATCTGCCCATCGGCGCGCGCTTTTTCGCGTGTACGAGGGATGTGCGAATGCGCGTCCGCCGCGCCGCGCCACGACAGCAGCAGCTGACGTTTTGTCATTTACGCGCCATACGCCGGCCATCACGGCCAGGGGCCCCTCGCCAGTTCTGGCATGGACACTTCCCGTGTTGGATGTGCGCTGCTACGACGGATGTGGCAGAGATCCTGCTAAGGGAGGTTCCATGAAACTGTCCCGAACCGCGGCCGCGCTGGCCGCGACCCTTCTCTCCGCCGCGCTCGCCCTCGCCGGGGCGGGCGCGACTCACGCGGCCGAACTGGCCGCTCCTGCACGCTATGTGGCCCTCGGCGACTCGTACGCCTCCGGCTTGGGAGCCGGAAGTTACGACAGCGCGAGCGGCGACTGCAAGCGCAGCACCAAGTCGCACCCGCGGCTCTGGGCCGACGCCAACTCCCCCGAGTCGTTCGACTTCACCGCCTGCTCCGGCGCCCGTACGAGTGATGTTCTCGCGAGCCAGCTCGGCCCCCTCAACTCCGCCACCACCCTCGTCAGCGTCACGATCGGCGGCAACGACGCCGGCTTCGCCGACGTGATGACCACGTGCGTGCTCAGCTCCGAGGCCACCTGCAAGCAGCGCGTCGCCACCGCGCGGGCCTACGTCGCCAACGAACTTCCCGCCAGACTCGACGCCGTCTACGACGCCATCCGCACCCAGGCCCCCGGCGCCCGCGTCGTCGTCCTCGGCTACCCCCGCCTCTACAAACTCGGCGGAACCTGCGTCGGCGGGCTCAGCGAGGGCGAACGCTCCGCGCTGAACGGCGCGTCGGACGACCTCAACGCCGCCATCGCCAAGCGCGCCGCCGACCACGGCTTCACCTTCGGCTCCGTCACCGGAACCTTCACCGGCCACGAGATCTGCTCCGGCGCCTCATGGCTCCACAGCGTCACCCTCCCCCTCAACGACTCCTACCACCCCACGGCCGCCGGGCAGTCCGGCGGATACCTGCCGGTCCTGGCGTCCCTGGCCTGAGTCCCACCGGCACCGACAGTCGCGTGTGCGCCCCCCCTGAGACCCCCGCGTGCCGCGCGGGGGTCTTTTGGGCCACCTGGCCGAATGTCAACCGTCATGATCACCAACCGCTGCTCCCCGCGGACGGGTGGTGACGGTGATCGTCAACCTCCTTGCCGGGAAGGTGAATCCATGCGCCGTCGATGCGCGGGCGGGGCTACGGCACGGTAGGGTTAGTCTGCCCGGGCCGGGTGCCCTCGTTAGGGTGGGGAGTCCTATGGAACAGATAGCAATGCACACCAGGGCGCGAGTCCCTGCGATCAGCTGTGGAAGTCGCGCGTCCAGCACGCGCCTCGACCGCCATCTCGCGGTGCTCGCCGGTCCCGCCGTGCCGCAGCGCCAGACCGAGGAGGCGACGCTGCTGATGCGCGAGATAACGTCGCGCGACGTCCAGCGTGCCAGGAAGAGCAGGAGCGCCCGCGTCTCCCTCTTCGCCCCCCTGCGGCGGCTCCGCCGCTCCCTGTTCGGCAACCACCGCTAGCCGGCGACCCGGTGGCCCGTGTCGGGCCTCCGGGGGCACCACGATCCACGGCCGCTGTCCACCCGGGCCTCAACTCCCGGCCGAGGCCCCAAGGACGGACGGCACACGGACCCGGCGCCGCGCAGCAGTGTCAGCTGCCGCGGCCCGAACGAATCCGTGCGGGGCACCCCGACGTGCCCCCTTCCCGCCGTCGGGCGGCAGCCCGGCAACTGCCTGGCCGCAGGCGGCGGACGGCGGGCCGCCGCCCGAGTCCCCCTCGCCGGACGGCGACTACGCCTGGACGGTGACCGTGAACGAGAAGCGGTCACCCCTGTATCGAATCCGGGCCACATCCACCACATGGCCCTTGGCGTCGTACGTGACGCCCGTGTAGTGGAGGATCGGGCTCAGAAGCGGGACCGAGAGCAGACGGGCCGTCTCCGGGTCCGCCAGGCGGGCTTCGACCGTGTCCGTGATGCGTCCGATGCGGACGCCGACCGCGTCGCGCAGGACCTTCGTCATCGGCCAGCGGGCCAGATCGGCGAGGTCGATGCGGTCGGCCAGGTCCGGCCGGACCGCGTTCTGCGCCCAGTTGGTGGGCTCGCCGCTCTGTTCGTCGCACCGCAGCCTGCGGTACTCGACGATCTCGTCCAGGCCGGGGAAGTGCTCCGCCAGCTCCGGCGGAACCGGCGCCGGACCGTGCCCCAGCACCGTCGCGCGCTCGCCGGACTGCTGGGCCACGATCGCGTCCACCGAGCCCAGCAGACGCACGGGCGCACCCCGTTGGGCCGCCGGCTCGATGAACGTGCCCCGCCGCCGGTGGCGGCTGATCAGCCCCTCCTGCTCCAGCTCCTTCAGCGCCTGCCGCATGGTCAGCACGCTCACCCCGTAGTGCTCCGCCAGCTGCCCCTCGGTCGGCAGCCGCAGCGGCTCGTGCGGCCGGCGGCCCAGTATCGAGGCGCGCAGCGACTGCGAGACCTGGTACCACAGCGGCAGCTTGCGATTCAGGGCCAGGGAGTCGGGAGCGAAGACGGTCACAGTCGGCGGCTTTCGTAGGGTCAACGCATGGACTGGGCGCGGAAGTTCCGCGCCAGCCCCTGCCACACGTTGTCGTACCCCTTCTGAAGGTGGTCCGCCGTCATGGCCTGCGCGGTCGCCGTGACCGGCCACCGCGTCTCGAACATGAAGGCCAGCCCGTCGTCCACCTTCCGCGGCGCCAGCTCGGCCGCGCTCGCGCGGTCGAAGGTCTCGCGGTCGGGACCGTGCGCGGACATCATGTTGTGCAGCGAGCCACCGCCCGGAAGGAACCCTTCCGCCTTGGCGTCGTACGCGCCCTCGATCAGCCCCATGTACTCGCTCATCACGTTGCGGTGGAAGTACGGCGGCCGGAACGTGTCCTCGCCCACCAGCCAGCGCGGCGCGAACACCACGAAGTCCACGCCCGCGAGCCCGGGGGTGTCGGACGGCGAGGTCAGCACCGTGAAGATCGACGGGTCCGGGTGGTCGTACGAGATGGTGCCCAGCACGTTGAACCGGCGCAGGTCGTAGACGTACGGCACGTGGTTGCCGTGCCAGGCCACCACGTCCAGCGGGGAGTGGTCGTAAGTGGCCGACCAGAGGTTGCCGCAGAACTTGTTGACCACCTCGACCGGCTCTTCCCGGTCCTCGTAGGCGGCGGTCGGCGCGAGGAAGTCCCGGGCGTTCGCGAGGCCGTTGGCACCGATCGGGCCCAGTTCCGGGAGCTGGAACGGCTGGCCGTAGTTCTCGCAGACGTAGCCGCGCGCGGCCGGGCTCTGCCCGCCGTCCGGCGCGGTGTCCAGCAGCTCGACGCGGAAGCGGACCCCGCGCGGGATCAGCGCGACGTGCCCCGGCTCGGCGCGCAGCAGCCCGAACTCGGTGCGCAGCAGCAGCCCGCCGCGCTCGGGCACGATCAGCAGTTCGCCGTCGGCGTCGGAGAACACCCGGTCGGTCATGGAGCGGTTCGCGGCGTAGAGGTGGACGGCCATGCCGGTGCGCTGCCGGGCGTCACCGTTGCCGCCGAGGGTCCACAGGCCGGCGACGAAGTCGGTGCCCGGCTCGGGCTCGGGCAGCGGGTTCCAGCGCAGCCGGTTGGGGTCGGGGACCGTCTCCTCGAACGGCGCCGAGCGCAGCGCCCCGTTGCCGATCCGGCGGTAGGCGGGGTGAGCGGCCGAGGGGCGGATCCGGTACAGCCACGAGCGGCGGTTGGCCGCGCGCGGCTCGGTGAACGCGGTGCCGCTCAGCTGCTCCGCGTACAGCCCGAGGGGGGCGCGCTGGGG
>NZ_LIQY01000127.1 GCF_001418495.1 Streptomyces pathocidini
CCATTCCCCGGCCCCGTACTCCACGGTCCCGTACCCTCCGGCCCTGTACGAAGCCGGACTGCACTCCCGGCGGGCGCTGCTGGCCCTCGGCGATCTGCTGATCGCCTGGCTGCTGTGCCGGCAGGCGGAGCTCGCGGCGAGGGCGGCCCCCACCGCGCGGACCGCCGCGGACCGGCACTTCTACGACGGGAAGCGAGCGGTCGCCCGCTTCTTCACCAGGGAAGTCCTGCCGCGCCTGGCCGCCGACCGGGCCACGGTGGCGGCGGCCGACGCCTCCGCGATGGCCCTCCGGGCCGAAGCCTTCTGACGGCAAGCGACAGTTGAGGGGAGTCCGCCATGGCCCACCGGCCGTACATCGCCCTCTGCCCGGGCCTGGGCGGGCACGACAGACGGCTGCCCCCCGACCTGTGGCCGGTGGTCGGCGGAGCGCGGGCCTGGGAACGGGCCGACGCGGCCGCGGTCGGCTGCGGCCTGAAGCCGCTGTCGGACATCGCCCGCGAACCGGAGGGCGAACCGGAGAACGGTGCCGTGCCCCCGGGGTTCCGCGGCGAGGTGTTCCGGTTCGTCCTCACGGTGGCGCTTCACGAGGTCCTGAGCGCCCAAGGTGCCGTACCGCAGGCCCTGTTGGGGCACAGCTTCGGCCACCAGTCGGCCCTCATCTGCGCGGGAGCCTTCACCGTGGACGACGGCGTACGGCTGCTCGTCGCCCGGGAGGAGGTCCTGCGCCGCCACGCACCCAAGGGCACGGGCATGACGACCCTGGACGTCGGAGCGGCGGAGGCCCGGGCACTCCTGGCCCGGGTGGCCGACCCCCTGCTGGCCGTGGCCTGCTACAACTGCCCCCGGCGTACGGTCGTCTGCGGCCCGGACGGCTCGCTCGCGCGGGTCGAGGAACTGGCGCGGGCTCGCGGCGGCACGGCCATCCGGCTGCCCACCCCGTACGCCTTCCACGGGCCCGCACTCGCCGGAGCCGTGGAACCCCTGCGCGCTGCCTCGCGCTCGATCCGCCAACACCCCCTCCGTACCCCGGTGTTCTCCGCCGTGACCGGGCGGTTCTGCCGCGACAGCGACGATCTGCTCGGCGAGATGGCCCACGCCGTGGCCCACCCGGTCCACTTCCTGGGTGCCGTGCGCGAACTCCGCGCCGGGGGTGCGGAAACCTACGTGGACCACGGGCTCAAACCCATGCTCACCCCGCTGCTCCGGCAATGCGACCCGGACGCCGCCACCCACCACTGCCTGGACCCCTACCACCCGGCCCCGCTCACCGTGGGGCAGGTCCTGCGCGACCTGGCGGGTGCGCGCCCGAACCCACAGGGGAGGACGGGATGAAGCGCATCCCCAGCCTGCGTGCGTACCTGGACGCCCTGGACGACCTCGGCGACCTGCGGATCCTCCGGCACGAGGTCGACCCCGAGCTCGAACTCGGCGCGACGGTCAGGCGCGCCTACGAGACGAGAGCCCCGGCCCCGCTGTTCGAGCGGGTCCGGGGCGCCGCGCCCGGATTCCGGGTGCTGGGCGCCCCGGCCGCGCTCAGCAGCCGCGCGGACCAGCCCTTCGCCCGGCTGGCGCTCTCGCTCGGCCTGCCGCCGGGGTCGACGCCCCGGGACATCATGGGCGTCCTGTCCGCGGCCCACGACCGGCCTCGTATCCCTCCGCGCGAGGTGGCCCGCGCCGACGCCCCGTGCAAGGAGAACGTCCTGCTCGACGACGCCGTCGACCTGGGACGGTTCCCGGCACCGCTGCTCCACGACGGCGACGGCGGCCGGTACTTCAACACCTGGGGCACCGTCGTCGCGGCGACACCCGACGGGTCCTGGACCAACTGGGCCGTCGCCCGCGCCATGGTGCTCGACCGCCGCCGGATGACGGGCGCCGTCGTGCCCACCCAGCACCTCGGCATGATCCACCGCCAGTGGGCGGAGCGCGGGCAGCCGATGCCCTTCGCCCTCGCCCAGGGCTGCGAGCCCGGCGTGCCCATCGTCTCGGGGATGCCGTTCCCGGCCGGAGTGGACGAAGCCGACGTCCTGGGCGGCCTGTTCGGCGAGCCGGTCGACGTCGTCCGGTGCGAGACCGTGCCGCTGTCCGTGCCCGCCACCGCCGAGATCGTCGTCGAGGGCCACCTGTCCCACGAGGAGACCGCTCCCGAAGGGCCGATGGGGGAGTACGCGGGCTATCTCAGCGGCGCCCCGAGGCCCCAGCCGGTCTACCGGGTGACGGCCATCACCCACCGGAACGACCCCATCCTCCCCGTCGTGGTGGCCGGACAGCCCGTGGACGAGGACCACACCGTGTCCGCGCTGACCGCGGCGGCCGAGTGCCTGCGCGTCCTGCGCGCGGCGGACCTTCCGGTCGAGATGGCCTGGGTGCCGCTGGAGACGGCCGGGCACTGGTGCGTGGTCACCGTCCGGGCGGACTGGAGGCAGCGGTACGGCTCCGACCCGCGGGAACTCACCCGCCGGATCGCCGAACTCGTCCTCGCCACCCGCTTCGGCGCCTGGATGGCGCGGATCATCGTCGTGGACGACGACGTCGACGCGACCGATCTCGGCGAAGTGGTCTGGGCGTTCGCGACCCGCGGCCACCCGCGCGACGGCCTGCTCGTGTTCGACGCGATGCCGCTGCTGCCCCTGATGGTCTGCTACACGGCGGCCGAGCGGATGGCGGCCGAGGGCCCCAAGCTCGCCCACAACTGCCTGCTCCCCGCCCCCGGCCCGGACCGGCCGCGGCGCTGCTCCTTCGAGCACAACTACCCGGCCGAGATACGACGGCGGGTCCTGGAGCGGGAGGTGACGGGCAGGCGCCCGGCAGCCGGCTGACCGTCAGGCGCCCGGCGCCCGGTTGGCTGTCAGGCGTCAGGCACCATGTTGACCGGCTGGCCGATGCCCAGCATGTTGCCCTCACTGTCGCGGAACCAGGCTCCGCGCTCGCCCGTCGAGCCCTTGCTCGGGTAGTTGCCCTCGACCTCGGCGATGCCGTCCACGGTCCGGAGCCCCGCGACGTCGACTTCCTCGAAGACCACGCCCCGGCGCCGGAGTTCGGACGTGGCCGCCTCGATGTCCGCGACCTCGAAGGCCATCTGCGTGAAGGTGCCCGGGGAGGCTCCCGTCGACGCGAAGAGCGCGAAGTCCGTTCCGCCGCAGCGGTACAGCAGCCCGCCGGGCCGCTCGTCCACCGGCTCCAGGCCGAGCTTCTCGGCGTAGAAGCGCCGGGCCCGGTCCAGGTCCTGGGTGGGGAGCCGCGTGGCGACGCGCGCGCTGTCCAGAGGTCCCATTGCTCCGTCTCCCGTATCCGTTCCGAGGTCGTCTTCGAGGTCGTGCCGCTCGCGGCGCCGAGTCCATCAAGCACCTCGCGCCGCCGCAAGCAACGCGCCGACGGCGCCGCGCCCCAAAAAATTGACCATACGTTCGATTTTCCGCACGGCGTGGAGCGCGATCAGCGAATAGCGTGGCAGGCCGGACATTTCCCTAACTCAGGAGGCAGTCAGGCATGGCCGTGAAACCTGAAGGCGCGCCCTGTTGGGTCGACGCCATGTTCCCCGACCTGGAGGCCGCGAAGACCTTCTACGGCGAGCTGCTGGGCTGGACCTTCGGCGAGCCCGACGCGGAGTTCGGCTACACGCAGGCGTACGCGGGCGGCGCGAACGTCGCCGGAGTCGGCCCCCAGATGCCCGGCTGGAGCGGACCGCAGGCCTGGACGCTGTACTTCGCCTCGGCGGACGCCGGGGCCACCGCGGACAAGATCCGCGAGCAGGGCGGGGAGCTGCTCACCGACGTGATGCCCGTGGGCGACTACGGCACGATGCTCCTCGCCAAGGACCCCGGCGGTGTCGTCTTCGGCATCTGGCAGGCGGGCACCCACGAGGGCTTCGGCAAGGAGGGCGAGCCCGGCTCGTACGCCTGGGCCGAGATCACCACGCGCGACGCGGGGAAGGCCGACGCCTTCTTCCCGGCCGTCTTCGGCTACGAGGTGCGGACGCTGGAGGACGACGCCATCGACTTCAAGCTCTACAACCTCGGCGGCGACACGGTGGCCGGCCGGCTGAAGATGACCCCGGACTTCCCGCCCGAAATGCCGCCGTACGTCAGTGTACTTCGCCGTCGAGAACTGCGACGACGCGATCGCTACCGTCACCCGGCACGGCGGCCAGGTCCACTTCGGGCCGCACGACAGCCCGTTCGGCCGCTTCGCAGCCGTCTCCGACCCGCAGGGCACGGCCTTCGCGGTGATCGACCTCCGGACGACGAAGGGGGAGATGCCCAAGGTGAGCTGACGCGTGCGTGGTGGGAACTCGCTGCCAACGCTCTTCTTCATGGGGCCCACCCCGGAGGGGCGTTCTCGTCAGCCCGGTTGGGTGTGGACCCCGCTGCGCATTCGGCGTCCCCTTACCCCGACCGCTTCGGCAGTACCAGCGGCACTCCCGTTCGCGGATGCGGTAGGACCTCCACCGGCTGGCGGTAGATCCGACTCAGCAAGGAGGCCGTGAAGACCCTCGACGGTGGGCCCTCGGCGGCAATTCGGCCGGTGTCCACGATGGCTACGCGGTCGGCGTGGGCGGCGGCCAAGGCCAGGTCGTGGAGGACGATGACGACCGCGTCGCCCGCTGCCGCGCGCTTGCGGCAGATGTCCAGCACCAGCTCCTGGTGGCGCAGGTCGAGCGCGGCCGTCGGCTCGTCGAGAAGCAGAAGCGGGGCCCGTTGCGCCAGGACGCGGGCCAGGGCCACGCGGGCTCGTTCGCCGCCGGACAGAGAAGAGAAGGGGCGGGCGGCGAACTCCGCTGTCTCGGTGGCCGCCAACGCCTCCGCCACCGCTTCGTCGTCCTGGTCCTCCAGGGCCGTGCCCGCCCAGGGGGCGCGCCCCATCCGTACGACCTCCTCCACGGGGAACGGGAAGGCCAGCGTTGTCGACTGCGGCAACACCGCCCTGTGCAGGGCCAGTTCGCGGGCCGACCAGTGCGCCACCGGGCGGCCCGCGACCCGTACCTCCCCGCGCGCCGCCGGAAGGTCGCCGGACAGGGCGGCCAACAAGGTCGACTTCCCCGCACCGTTCGGGCCTACCAGCGCCAGCACCTCGCCCGCCCGGGCGACCACCTCCACACCCGTGAGGGTTTCGCGCCCGCCGAGGCGAACGTGGAGCCCTCGGGTCTCGGCCACCGCCGTACCTGTCGCCACGCGCATCGGCAACTCGCGGCGACGGCCGGAGAGTCCGGCGAGCCCGGAAAACCGGATGAGTCTGGAAGACCAGGTGAGTCCGGTGAGCCTGGCGAGCCCGGAGAACATGCGGTCGTCAGCCGAGCCGCCGGACAGCAGACCGCCGGTGCCGGGGCGCCCGTGGTCGTCAGCCGGGCCGCTGGATGGCAGACCGCCGGTGCCCACGCGCTCGGGATCCGCGCGGCCCGTGGTCCATGGCTCGGGATCCGCGCGGCCGACGGCCCAACGCCTGGGGGCCCACCGCCCGGCGGTGCCTCCGGCAGTCCACCGCCCGGCGATGCGCCCGGCAGTCCACCGCCCGGC
>NZ_LIQY01000128.1 GCF_001418495.1 Streptomyces pathocidini
CCGGTGGAGGACGGGCCGAGTTGGTCCGGTTCCGGTCGGGCAGCGCCCCGATCTGTTCCGGTCTGGTCATGCGGGAAGGTGGAAGCGCAGGTTAGCGCGTACCCCTGTGCGGCCACAGGGGTACCGCGGGGGCACTCGGATCGCGACCGGGTGCACAGAGGGGCGCACCAACAGGACACACGCCCCTTGACGTCATGGCCCCGTGCCGATGTCCAGCACCGGCTTGCTGACGACGCGCCGGACGAACAGCGTCTTGGCGTCCTCCCGCGCACGGCCCCAGGAACCCGCGCCGGTTTTAATGAGGACGGCGCCGTCGCGCATCACTCCTGCCCGCGGGCCCAGGAGCCGCGCGCAGCCGATCCGCGGATCCGGCTCGCCGACCTCCAACAGGCCGACGAGACAGGCGAGATCGGGCCCGAAGGGGGTGGCGCGCCCCGAAGGACTCGACACACCACCGGTGGCCTTCACCCATCGCGCAGCCCAGGATGATCGGCGCGCGCGAGGCCGTCCTCTCTGGCTCATGCCAAGGGAACATCCCGCGGCCACAGGCACCATGGCTGGACGTGGCGGGGTAACCACGGGCAAGTTACTGGCATGTCCTCACTCATCCGCCATGTCACGATCGACTGCGCCGATCCTCACGCCCTCGCGACCTGGTGGGCCCAGGTGCTCGGCGGATCACTCGGCGACGACGACTTTCCCGGGGATCCGGCTGCCGTGCTGACCACCGCGACAGCGGCCCTGCTCTTCATCCGGGTCGACGACCGCAAGTCGGTCAAGAACCGCGTCCACCTGGACCTCCAGCCGGACGACTGCACGCGGGACGAGGAGGTCGAGCGGGTGCTGTCGCTCGGCGCCACGCTGCAGGACGACCACCGCCGGGCCGACGGCACGGGGTGGGTGACCCTGTACGACCCCGAGGGCAACGAGTTCTGCGTGGAGCGCAGCCCGGCGGAGCGGCGGAGCAGGCGGAGAGCTGACGCCGGAGCAGCCGGGCCGGAAGTCGGCGGACGCGACGAGGGGCCACCCGGCCGCTGAACTAGGTGGCCCCCTACATGTCGCAAGACGATTCTGCCCACGCCCCGGCTACTTAAAAGACGTAATCGCCACTTTCTTGAAGCTTTCTTGGGACGGCAAGCATCCGCCTGCCGGGCAGCCGTACGGGTGCGCCGGCGCCATTCCGATCATGACACCGTGTCCATGTCACGTACGCGCGGGGACCCACAAGTCTCCCAACACCCCCCACGGGTCCCCCGCCCCGCCGTTGTGCACCGCCGCGATCCGGCGGCGGAGTACGAACTCCGCGCCCGGTTCGAGGGTCACCTCGCGCTGGCTCATGGCCCAGATTCCGCAGGCGTACGCGGTGAAGTCGGGGGTCTCGTAGAGCAGGCCGTACGTCTGGGCGTCGGAGCCCGTCATGCCGATCCACGGGGTCGCGGGAGCAGGCGTGAAGTCCGCTGGGCCGCTGTCCGTGATGGTGCCGTGGCCCGCGACTCCGCTGCGCTGGCCCGCGCCGTCGTGGTCGAGGACGTCGCCGGTCCAGAAGGTGCGGGCGACGGTGGAGCGGTTGGTGAAGGTGGTCTCGGCGGTGACCCACGGTTCGCCGGTGCGGATGGTGTAGAGGGTGGTGACGGCCAGGTCCGGGACGCTCGTGCCGGCGCCCACGGCCCGCACCGACGCCTCGCTGGACGAACCGCCGCCCGCCGAAACCACCTCCACCGTGTCCGACTTGACGGTCAGCTGCTGCCACGCGCTCCCGCCGCGCGGTCGCGCCGCCGACGCGTACGGGAGGTTGAGCCAGTCGATCTGGTCGAGGTGGCCGACCGCGGCCAGGTCCAGCGGCTTGCCCGCCGTCACGCCGGACAGCTGTGGGTCCTGCGAACCGGCCGAAATCGCCAGGGACAGCAGGTCGTTGGCCAGGACGATGTCCGTGCGCAGCGCCTGGGACTGCGGCCCGGGGACCGTGCGCCCGGTGCCCGCCCAGGCCCCGGTCCTGGTCAGCCGCAGATCCACGCGCGTCTGCGCGCCCGCGCGCACCGTCACCGAGGCATGCGCGGGCTCGTAGCCGACGCCCTCAGCCGCCACCGTGTACGCCCCCGGCGGGGCGAAGGCCAGGAACTCGCCGCTCGCGTCGGTCGTGGTGCGGGAGATCTGGGCCCCGGCGGAATCCGACACGGTCACCTGGATGTTGGGCAGCGCAGCGCCCGTGGCCGCGTCCGTCAGGCGGCCGACCAGCCCGTCGCCCGCGTCGATCCGTCGCGCACCCGCCACCCCGTCCCGTACCTCGAACGCGGCGAGCGTGAACGCGGGGGACGCGGGGTCCGAGCCGCTGAGGACGATGCGGAGGTCCGTGCGCCAGCGCTGCGGTGTGATGTCGCACAGCGCGTAACCGCGGTAGCTGCCGTTGTAGAACCTGACATGCGGGTTGGCGGCCAGCCCGGCGCGCACGTCCGCGTCCCAGCCGGAGGCGCCCGAGGAGATCGAGGTGCCGACGAACTCGGTCGCGACCGTACGGGACGCGGGGTCGCCGAAGTCCGTCTTGAGGTCGTTGACCCAGGCGGAGTGCCAGTCGCCGCTGAGGACGACGGGGTTGGCGGGGCGGGTGCGGGCCAGGAAGTCGAGGATGCGGGAGCGGGCGGCGGTGTAGCCGTCCCACTGGTCGAGGTTGACGATCTTGCCCGGGCCCAGGTCGTAGTCGAAGGCGGCCATGATCGTCTGCTGGGCGATGACGTTCCAGCGCGCCTTGGAGCAGTCCAGCCCGTGGAGCAGCCAGCGCTCCTGCTCGATGCCGGTCATCGTGGCGGCGGGGTCGTCGGCCGCGGCGCAGGGCGCCTTGCGGCCGTCGCCGCAGGGCTGGTCGCTGCGGTACTGGCGGGTGTCCAGCACGCTGAACTCCGCCAGTCGGCCGAAGTCGAAGCGGCGGTAGAGCAACGCGTCCGGGCCGTCCGGTTGCTGGGCGGGGCGCAGCGGCAGGTGCTCGTAGTACGCCTGGTAGCCGTTGGCGCGGCGCTCGGGGAAGGGGCGGCCGTCGCCGGCGCCCCCGGAGATGTCCGCGGCGTAGTTGTTCTGGACCTCGTGGTCGTCCCAGGTGACGAAGAACGGGAAGCGGGCGTGGGCCGCACGCAGGTGGGGCGAGGTCTTGTAGAGCGCGTGGAGGCGGCGGAACTCGGTGAGAGAGCCGTTCGTTGTCTCGTAGACGTAGTCGCCGAGGTGGAGGACGAAGTCGAGGTCCTGTTCGGCCAGGTCGCGGTAGGCGGGGTAGGAGCCGCCGGCCCAGCTCTGGCAGGAGACGAACGCGAAGCGGAGGTGGTCGGGCTTGGCGCCGGGGGCGGGCAGGGTGCGGGTACGGCCGGTGCGGCTGCGGGCTCCGCCTGCCTCGAAGCGGTACCAGTACCAGCGGTCGGGGGCCAGGTCGTCCGCGACGACGTGCACCGTGTGCGCGGACTCCGCGCGGGCGGTGACGGTGCCGCGGCGTATGACGTGACGGAACTCCTCGTCCCGCGCCAACTCCCAGCGTACGTCGACCGGTTCGGGAGCCATGCCGCCGGTCTCCGCGTTGAGCGGGTCGGGGGCGAGGCGGGTCCACAGCACGACGCTCCGGTGGTCCGGGTCTCCGGAGGCGACGCCGAGCGTGAACGGCGCGGCATCCAGCTCGGCCGCGTCGGCCGGCGCGGGCGTACCCAACTGCCCGACGGCCAGCGCCCCGAGGGCGGTGCCGCCGACCGCCGTCAGGAAGCGTCGGCGGTCGAGGGGATTCACGAAACCGGGCTCGAAGCCGGGCTCGCGGCCTCCGGCGCAGTCGCCCGTGTCGCGGGGCTCGGTCTCACGGGGCTCGGGATCGCGTCTCTCAGAAGTCACGGGAGGAGGCTGGGGCCCCGACCTGCCATTCCCGTATCACGGTCGTGAACGAGGACCGTACGGTGGCGGGCTGGACGGGGGTTGGGGGCGGTTGGCGGCCCATCCGGATACCGCTCCGACATCCGCCGCAGCGCCGAGAGTTCCCCGATCCCGTCGTGGAACACCGCCCCGCCCGTCGCCTCGGCGAGCTTCTGCTGCGGCATGACGAGCCAGTCGCGTACACCGGGTTCGCCCGCTGTCGCGTCGAAGCCGAGCTGTGCGGTCGACCACGCGCCCACTGCACCGACGCAGACCCGGTGGTTGACCGGGCCACGGCCGGGCGGCGGCTGCGGCCGACCGGATCGCGGGGCCGTCCGGCTCGGGAAGCGAGTGGGCAGCCGGTCCGCCGGCAGCCGTCGGATCGCGCGTCATGGTCACGGGGGGCAGGTAACGGAATGGCGCCGATTGCATGTACGGCGGGGATCGAGGTCGAGTTCGGGTATTGCCCTGCTCGATCCGAGCTGCCTAGAGTCACGGCCACTCGTCGAATCGATTCGATTCGGCGGGTGTGTTCCGTACGGACCGGGGCCGCGAAGGAGCGGGCATGGCCACCATCAAGGACGTTGCCGAGCGGGCGGGCGTGGCACCCAGCACCGTTTCGTACGTTTTGAGTGGCTCGCGGAAGATTTCCGAGGACACCCGGCGGGCGGTGCGCGCGGCGATAGACGAGCTCGGCTACCACCCGCGGGCCAGCGCCCGCACGCTCCGCAGCGCCCGGACCGACGTCATTGCGCTGGCCGTGCCGCGTGTGCCCGGTGAATACCGGGCCGTGGACGGGCGGTTCGCGATCGACATCACCGATGCCGCGCGCGGCCACGGCTACGACGTGCTGCTGATGACCGATCTCGACGGCGTCGGCGGGCTGCGCCGGGTGGCGCGCAGCGGGCTCGCCGACGGGGCGGTGCTGATGGCCGTCGAGGAGGACGACCCCCGTATCGCGGCGCTGCGCGAACTCGGCTTCCCCACCGCGCTGCTCGGCCACGACGACCACGCCGCGCTGCCCTGGACCGACCTCGACTGGGAGGCGGCCGTCGCCCTCGCCGTGCGCGAGGCCGCGGCGGCCGGACACCGGCGCGTCGTCTTCCTCGCCTCCGCGGAGCACGAGATCGACGCCCGGCGCGGCTACGCGCTGCGCGGTCTCGACGGCGCCCGGCAGGCGGCGGCCGAGACCGGGACCGAGGTACGGGTGGTGGAGTCGCACCGCGAACCGGCCGTCCTCGGGCGGAGGTTGAGGGAGGCCTTGGGTTACCCCTGCCCTTCCACCGGCTCCGGCGTTCCCGGACCGCGGCCCTCCGCAGGCTCTTCCGCCACACCGTCCGGCGCTCCCACCGCCCTCGTCGCCCAGCATCTGACCCTCCTCCCCCACATCCTCGACGCGGTGCCCGGCCACCTCGCCGTCATCCCCGTCGGGAGCCTCCCGGACGACCTCGGCGTGCGGAACCTCCCGCGGATCGACCTGCCGGTCGCGGAGATGTCGACGGCCGTGGCCCGGCTGGCCGTGGAGGCGATCACCGCCGCGGCCGGGCCGAGGCCCGCGGCCGCCGGCGGGGCCGCTGACCCCGGCACAGCCAACGCCCCCACCGGCTCCGCCCTCACGACCGAGCCGCCCCACCACCTCATCCCGCCCCGGATGTCCGGGCCCGCCGTCGCACCTCCCCGGGCGCCGAAACCGGACTCGGAGCCGGAGCCGGACTCGGGACTGGAACCGGATCCGTAGCCGGATCGCCGTCCCCCGGCCATCACCGGACCGCTGCCACCATCCCCGGCCACAAGCCGCACGAGCCACACCCCACAGCAGTACGTCAGAGCCGCCGTACCCGCGAATGGAGAACCGCCCATGCCCTCCCATCCAGGGCGAACCCGCACCCGCGCCCGGGCGCACATACCCGTACTGGCCGCGGCCCTCGCAGCCAGTACGGCCGCGCTCGGGCTGACCGGCTGTGCCGCCAAGCCGGAGCCGGACACCGTCACCGTGCTCAACTCGGCCACCGACACCGCCGAGCACAACGCCAACCAGCGGTTCCTCGACCGCTGCGGCAAACCGCTGGGGCTGCGGGTCGAGCAGATCAGCGTGCCCGCCGACCAGGTCGCCTCGAAGGCGCTGCGGATGGCCTCGTCCGACTCGCTGACCGACATCCTGGAGCTGGACGGTTCCGAGCTGCCGCAGTTCGCACAGACCGAGGGGCTGCGCCCGCTCAAGGACATCGGGGTCGACACCGCCGGGTTCTCCGCGAGCGCCACCTCCCTCGGTTCGTACGACGGCACCCAGTACGGGATCGCCCGCTCAGTCAACTCCCTGGCGCTGATCTACAACACCGACCTCCTGAAGAAGGCGGGCATAGAGCCGCCGACCACCTGGGCGGAGCTCAAGGCCGCGGCCAAGAAGCTGACCGGCGGCTCGACCTACGGGATGGCCTTCAGCGCGAGTCCCAATGCGGACGGCGTCTACCAGTTCCTGCCGTTCTTCTGGTCCGGTGGCGGCGACGAGGCCGCGCTCGACAACGGCAAGGGCGAGGCCGCGCTCCAGCTGTGGAAGGACCTGGTGGCGGACGGTTCCGCGTCCAAGTCGGTCGTCAACTGGAACCAGCAGGACGTCAACGACCAGTTCGTCGCGGGCCGCGCCGCCATGATGATCAACGGGCCGTGGCAGGTGCCGGTGCTCAGCGCGCAGAAGAAGGTCGACTGGGCGGTGGCAAGCATTCCGGTGCCCGAGGCGGGCAAGGACGCGGTGCCGCCTATCGGCGGCACGGTCATGGCCGTGCCGAAGAACGGCGAGGACCCGGTCCGCGAACGGAACGCGGCGAAGGTCCTCAACTGCCTCAACACCGAGAAGAACCAGCTCCAGTGGGGCGAGTCGGTTAACAACGTGCCCACCCGGGCGGCCGCCGCGCAGGCGTACGGGCTGCAGAACCCCAAGCTCGCGGCCTTCGCCGAGCTGGTCACCACCGCCCGCTCCCGCACGGCGAAGGTCGGCACCGGCTGGCCGGTCGTCGGAGACGCGCTTGCGGGCGCCTTCCAGTCCGTGCTGACCGGCAGGACCAGTCCCGAACAGGCCCTGCACCGGGCCCAGCAGCAGGCCTCCGCGGGGAAGTGAGGAACGGCCATGACCACGATCACCTCGACCGCGTCCGCCGGAGCAGCCGGAGGCGCGGGCACCGCGGCGCCGGCCGCCGCCGACCGCTCGCCGCTGCGCCGCGGGCTGCTGCGCTGGCTCTTCGTCGCCCCCGCGCTCGCCTACATGGCGCTGTTCTTCGGCTACCCGCTCATCCGCAACATCCTGATGAGCTTCCAGCACTACACACCGAAGACCTACTTCACCGGTGAGGCCCCGTTCAACGGCCTCGACAACTGGCGCAACGTGTTCGCCAACGAGCTGTTCTCCGACTCGCTCTGGCACACGGCCCTGTTCACCGTCGGCTCGCTGCTCGGCCAGTTCACCATCGGCCTGGCCCTGGCGGTCTTCTTCTCCCGCCGCTTCCGGCTCTCCGGCTTCGTGCGGGCCATCCTGCTGCTGCCGTGGCTGGTTCCCATGGTGGTGTCCGCCGTCGTCTGGCGGCGCATCCTGGACCAGGACCACGGGATGCTCAACAGCGCCCTGCACGCCGTGGGCCTGGTCTCCCAGGACGGGGTGCCGTGGCTCAACAGCCCCAGCGTGGCGCTGCTTTCCGCGGTCCTGGTCAACATCTGGATCGGCATCCCGTTCAACATGGTCATCCTCTACGGCGGCCTCCAGGAGATCCCGCGCGAGCTGTACGAGGCCGCTTCCCTGGACGGCTCCAGCGCCTGGCGGACGTTCCGCAGCATCACGCTGCCGATGCTGCGCCCGGTCGTCACCGTCGTGCTCGTGCTGGGCTTCATGTCGACGGTGAAGATCCTCGACCTGATCCTGGCCCTCACCTCGGGCGGCCCCGCGGACTCCACCCAGACCCTGGGCACGGTCACGTACCAGCTGTCCTTCCTCCAGCTCGACTTCGGCCAGGGCGCCGTCGTGGGCAATGTCCTGATCCTCATCAGCGCGGTCTTCGCCGTGCTGTACCTGCGGGCCAACCGCGCCGACTTCGGCAAGGGGAAGTGATCGACGATGTCGACGGTTAACCGACCGCGCCTGCGCAGCGCCTGGAACACCACCGCCGCGCTGCTGATCCTCGCCGTACTGCTCTTTCCGGTCTACTGGATGCTCAACACCGCGCTCCAGCCCGAGTCGAGCATCGCCGCCACCCGCTGGCTCCCGACCACGCCGAGCCTGAAGAACTTCGACGTGGCGCTCTCCACCCAGGGCGGCTCGCTGCTCACCAGCTTCGTCGTCGCCCTCGGCGCCGTGGTCGTGTGCCTCGCGCTGGCCGCACCCGCCGCATACGGCCTGGCGCAGTTCGGGCTGCGCGGCGGGCAGGGCATCGTCTTCACCACGCTCATCACGCAGATGGTGCCGGGCATCGTCATCGCCAACGCCCTCTACAGCGCGTACGCGGAGCTGGACCTCGTCAACTCCTATCTCGGCCTGATCCTGGCGGACGCCTCGCTCGGGCTGCCGTTCGCGATCGTGCTGCTGCGGGCGTTCATGGTGTCGATCCCGTCCGAGGTGGTCGAGGCGGCGCTGGTGGACGGGGCGAACCGCTTCACCGCGTTCGTCAGGATCGTGCTGCCGATGAGTCGCAACGCACTGATCACGGCAGGCCTGTTCACCTTTCTGTTCGCCTGGTCGGACTTCATGTTCGCGCTGACCCTCAACACCACGGACGACGTCAAGCCGATCACCTTGGGCATCTACCAGTTCGTGGGTGCGCACGTCAGCGACTGGGGCGCCGTCATGGCGACGGCAGTGCTGTCGGCCATACCGGCGGCGGTGCTGCTCGTGGTCGCCCAGAAGTACATCGCGGCGGGTATCACCGGCGGATCGATCAAGTAAGGCTGAATTCCTGTGGCTCATCCCGAACTCCCCGTAACTGAACCTGACTTCTCTGTAACGGACCGTAGTTTCCCGGAGTTCCCGGCCGGCTTCTTTTTCGGGGCCGCAACCGCGAGCTACCAGATCGAGGGCGCCCACGACGAGGACGGCCGGGGGCCGTCCATCTGGGACACCTACTGCCGCGAGCCCGGCCGGGTCGCGGGCGGCGCCACCGGTGACGTCGCCTGCGACCACTACCACCGCTACCGCGAGGACGTCGGCCTGCTGCGCGATCTGGGCGTGGACAGCTACCGCTTCTCCGTCGCCTGGCCGCGCGTCCAGCCGGACGGCAAGGGCTCGGCCAACGCGGCGGGGCTGGACTTCTACGACCGGCTGGTGGACGAGCTGCTGGCCTCCGGCATCTCCCCCGCCGCCACGCTCTACCACTGGGACCTCCCCCAGGCCCTGGAGGACCGGGGCGGCTGGCGGGTCCGCGAGACGGCCGAGCGGTTCGGCGAGTACACGGCGCTGGTCGTGGACCGGCTCGGCGACCGGGTGGGCCGCTGGATCACCCTCAACGAGCCGTTCTGCAGCGCCTTCGTCGGCTACGCGGCGGGCGCGCACGCCCCCGGCGCACGCGAGGGCCGGGGCGCGCTGGCCGCCGCCCACCACCTGCTCGTCGGCCACGGCCTGGCCGTGCGGGCGCTGCGCGAGGCGGGCGCGCGGGAGGTCGGCGTCACGCTCAACCCCGACCGGCTGCTGCCGGCCACCGAGTCGGCTGCCGACCTGGCGGCCGTGCGCCGGGCGAAGACACTGCACAACGACGTCTGGCTCGACCCGCTGTTCGCCGGCCGGTATCCGGAGAACGAGGCGGAGACGTGGGGCGAACCGGCCGACAACCCCTCCTACCGCCTCGACGGCGACCTCCGCCTCATCGGCGCCCCGCTCGACTTCGTGGGCATCAACTACTACCGGCCCATCACGGTCGCCGACGCTCCGTACCGCGACCCGGACCCGGCGACCCGTACGGCGACCGACATCCGGGCCGTCGAGACGTGGCGCGAGGATGTGCGGCACACGACGATGGGCTGGCCGGTCGTCCCGCACACCTTCACCGACCTGCTGGTGGACCTCGACCGCCGCTACCCCGGCCTGCCGCCGCTGCTCATCACCGAGAACGGCTCGGCGGAGGCCGACGAGGCGGACGCGGACGGCCGGGTACGCGACACCAACCGGGTCGAGTACCTGCGCGGCCATCTCGAGGCCCTCGCCGCCGCCATCCGCGCCGGGGTCGACGTGCGCGGATATTACGTGTGGTCGCTGCTGGACAACTTCGAATGGGCGCGCGGCTACGACCAGCGCTTCGGCATCGTCCGCGTCGACTACGAGACGCAGCGGCGCACACCGAAGGACAGCTACCGCTGGTATCAGGGTCTGATCGCCGCCCACCGCGGCCGCACCGGCGTCTCGTAGACGCAGCGTAGACCTCCGCGCGATCAGTACAGCCGGGTGCGGATGGAACCGAATGCGGCTGCCGCGTGTATAGGAAGCAGCAGCATCGCACGGACCATCCGCATGGCCGACAACACCGCCCGCAACAAACGCTTAAGGACCACCCATGAAGTTCACCGACGGCTACTGGCTGATGCGCGAGGGCGTCCAGGCGTCGTACGCGGCAGAGGTCGCCGAGGCGCGCGTCGACGACGGGCGGCTCACGCTCTACGCGCCCGTGCGGCGGGTGACGGACCGGGGGCACACCCTCAACAGCCCCCTTCTGACGGTCGAGTGCTGGTCGCCGGCCGAGGGTGTGATCGGCGTCCGTACCACGCACCACGCGGGCGCCGCCGAGCGCGGCCCCGACTTCGCACTGCGCACCGAGCCGGACCACACCGCTGAGGTCACCCCGCGCGGCTCGGTGCTGGAGCTGTCGGCCGGGGAGCTGTCGCTGCGGGTGGACACCGAGGCGCCGTGGTCCCTCGACTTCATCGCCGAGGGCCGCACGCTGACTTCCGCCTCGGCGCGCGGCACCGGTTTCGCCGTGACCGACGACGGCACCCACCACTGCCTGGCACAACTGGACCTCGGCGTGGGTGAGTTGGTGTACGGGCTGGGCGAGCGCTTCACGCCGTTCGTCAAGAACGGCCAGACCGTGGACATCTGGCAGGCCGACGGCGGCACGGCGAGCGAGCAGGCGTACAAGAACGTCCCATTCCACCTCACCAACCGGGGCTACGGCGTCTTCGTCAACCACCCGGGCAAGGTCTCGTACGAGATCGGTTCGGAGGCGGTCGGGCGGGTGCAGTTCAGCGTCGAGGACCAGTCGCTGGAGTACTTCGTCATCCACGGCCCCACCCCAAAGGAGATCCTGGCCCGCTACACGGCCCTGACGGGCCGCCCGGCGCTGCCGCCCGCGTGGTCGTTCGGCCTGTGGCTGTCCACCTCCTTCACCACTTCCTACGACGAGGAGACGGTCAACCGGTTCGTGCGCGGCATGGCCGAACGGGACATTCCGCTGGGCGTGTTCCACTTCGACTGCTTCTGGATGCGTGAGTACCAGTGGTGCGACTTCACCTGGGACCCGGACGTCTTCCCCGACCCGGAGGGGATGCTGCGCCGCCTCAAGGACCAGGGCCTGCGGATCTCGCTGTGGATCAACCCGTACATCGCGCAGAAGTCCGCGCTGTTCGCCGAGGCCAAGCGGCAGGGCTATCTGGTACGGCGGGCGAATGGCGACGTGTGGCAGTGGGACCTGTGGCAGGCCGGAATGGCGCTGGTCGACTTCACCAACCCGGCGGCGCGGGAGTGGTACGCGGACAAGCTGCGGGCGCTGGCCGCGCAGGGCGTGGACTGCTTCAAGACCGACTTCGGCGAGCGCATCCCCACGGACGTGGTGTGGCACGACGGCTCGGACCCGGAGCGAATGCACAACTACTACACGCAGCTCTACAACGAGACCGTCTTCGAGGTGCTGAACCAGGCGCGCGGAGCGGGTGAGGCGGTGCTGTTCGCGCGGTCGGCGACGGCGGGCGGGCAGCAGTTCCCGGTGCACTGGGGCGGGGACTGCGAGTCCCACTTCGGCGCGATGGCCGAGTCGCTGCGCGGCGGCCTGTCCCTGGGCCTGTCCGGATTCGGCTTCTGGAGCCATGACATCGGCGGCTTCGAGGGCACGCCGACGCCGGAGGTCTTCAAGCGCTGGGTGCAGTTCGGACTGCTGTCCTCGCACAGCCGGCTGCACGGCAGCAAGTCGTACCGCGTGCCGTGGGACTACGACGACGAGGCGGTCGCGGTCACCCGCGACTTCACACGCCTGAAGCACCGCCTGATGCCGTACCTGTTCCGCGCGGCGGAGCAGGCGGCGGAGGCGGGCACTCCGGTGATGCGGGCGATGGTGCTGGAGTTCCCGGACGACCCGGCGTGCCACACGCTCGACCGGCAGTACATGCTCGGCGACGACGTGCTGGTGGCGCCGGTCTTCTCCCCGGACGGCACCGTCGACTACTACGTGCCGGACGGCACATGGACGCATCTGCTCTCCGGCGAGGAGGTGCGGGGGCCGGGCTGGCGCCGCGAGCACCACGGCTTCGACAGCCTGCCGCTGCTGGCCCGCCCGGGCTCGGTGATCCCGTTCGGCGCGAGCGACGACGGGGCGGAGTACGTGTGGGCGGACGGGGTGACACTGCGGGTGCACGCCCTGGCGGACGGCGGCTCGGTGGTGACACGGGTGCCGGTGGGGCCGGGCTCCGGGGATGCCGCCGTGTTCCGTACGCGAAGGGAGGGCGATGTCGTCACGGTCGAGGCGGAGGGCGCGCCGGGCCCATGGAAAGTGCTGCTGGTCGGGGTAACGGAGTCAGATTTGACCGATTCGCCGGAATCCTCGCTATCTGCCCAACCTGTCGAACTCGGCACCCTCCTCTCCATGCCGACCGGGACGCGGCAGGCCACCGCGGTTCTCACGCGGAGTTCATACGGATCTCACACCAGACGCAGTCACGGTCCCTACGGTCGCTGACCATGAACGAGGACATACCCGAGGACACCTCCCGGAACGAGGTCGGCGCCAGTACGCCGTACCGCACGCTGTGGGCGGCCGCGACCACCGCACTGGTGGTGAGCGGCGCGCTGGTGGCGACGGCGTACGGCGTGGCGCCCGCGGGAGGTGGCTCCGGGGCAACCGCCGGGGCGGCCTTCGGCAATGCGGAGCTCGCGTCGGCGGCGACCGTGCCGGTGGGCGAGCAGGTGAGCCCGTCACCCTCGGGGGCCTCGTCGCCTGCGCCGGCGCCGTCCCCTTCCTCGACCGTGTCCGGGATGGCGGTGGCTCCGGAGGCGGTGGACCTCGAAGCGGCACTGGCCCCTGTCGCAGCTGCGGCGGGCGGGGGCCTGTCGGTCGCGCTACGGGAGGTGGAGAGCGGTGCCGGTGCTTCGTACGGCGAGGAGGCGTTCGACACGGCCAGCATCGCGAAGGTCAACATCCTGGCGGCGTTGCTGGTCCAAGCCCAAGACGCGGGGCGGGAGTTGACCGACCTGGAGAAGTCGCAGGCCACCGTGATGATAGAGAAGAGCGACAACGCGTCCGCGCTGGCGCTCTGGAAGACCATCGGCAGGGCCGGGGGCCTGGAGGCGGCAAATCAGCGCCTGGGCGTGACGGGGACCGAGGGCGGCCCGGGGGATCTGTGGGGCCTGACGCAGACGACGGCCGACGGTCAACTGGAGCTGCTGGAAGCGGTGTTCGGCACCACCGAGGCCTCACCTCTGACGGAGGAGTCGCGGACGTATCTCCAGGACCTGATGGAGCACGTGTCCGCGGACCAGGCCTGGGGCGTCTCGTCGGCGGCATCCGATCCGGCGGAGACGGCCCTGAAGAACGGCTGGCTGCCGCGCACAGCCACCGGCCTGTGGGACATCAACAGCATCGGCCGCATCGAGTCGAACGGCCACACGTATCTGGTCGCGGCCCTGTCGGACGGCAACAAGACGAAGGAGGCGGGAATCGAGACGGTGGAGGCGGCGGCGAAGGCGGCGGTCGCCGCCCTGAGTGAGGCGGCGGACTAGGGCTTGGAGAAAGGTGTCTCTCCAGAGGAATCCCCGCACGCATCCTCGGCAGTTCGGGAGACCTGGTGATGTTCCGCCCGGTCTGTCGGCCTTGAGAAGCGACGTCTCAGAGCCACCCGTTGCGCCGGAATCCCCGGTGGACGACGAAGCACGCTGCCGCGGTCAGGGCCATGACGAGTGGGTAGCCGTAGGCCCAGTCCTTTCCCGGCATGTCGCGGAAGTTCATCCCGTAGGCGCCGCACACCATGGTGGGGACGGCGATGATGGCGACCCAGGCACTGATTCTGCGCATGTCCTCGTTCTGGGCGACGGTGATCTGGGCGAGGTTGGCCTGGAGAATCGAGTTGAGCAGCTCGTCGAATCCGCATATCTGCTCGCTGACGCGCTCCAGTTGATGGCCGACGTCACGGAAGTAGGCGCGGATGTCCGGATCGGCGCCCGGCAGTGACTGCGTGGCGAGTGCGCGAAGCGGGCGGTCGAGCGGCGCGACGGCCCGCTTGAGTTCGAGGAGCTCACGCTTGAGCTGGTAGATCCGGCTGGTGTCGGCCCCGCCGCGGCGCCGGGCGAAGACGTCGGTCTCAACGTTGTCGATGTCGTCCTGAATGGCGTCGGTGACGGCGAGGTAGTCGTCGACCACATGGTCGGCGATGGCGTGCAGCACGGCGACGGGCCCCTTGGCCAGCTGCTCGGGCGCGGCCTCGAGCCATTCCCTCACGGGACCCAGCGACCCGTGGTTCCCGTGCCGCACGGTCACGACGAAGTCGGCCCCGATGAAGACCATGAGCTCGCCGGTGTCGATGACTTCGCTGGTCGCGGTCAGTTCGGTGTGCTCGACGTAGCGGACGGTCTTGAAGACGGTGAACAGGGTTTCGTCGTACCGCTCGACCTTGGGGCGCTGATGCGCGTCGACGGCGTCCTCGACGGCGAGCGGGTGCAGCCCGAACAGCTCGGCGATCCCGGCGAATTCCTCCTGACCGGGCTCATGCAGCCCGATCCAGACGAACCCGCCACCGCCCTTGTCCTCCCGGACCCTCTCGATGGCATCGCCGGCCGCCCACTCCCCCTCCTGCCGCTTGCCGTCCCGGTACACCACGCAGTTCACCACCGCGCTCCCGAGCGGCGACCGAGCCGGATGGCTCAAATCCACCCCTCGCCGCCGCCGCGGCAAACGCACGGCTTTGCGCAGAGTACGCATAACAGACACGGGAACGGCTCCTTCAGGACAGCAGAGTTCCCGCCAGTCTGCCAGCCGGATCCGAAAGCGAACCCACCTGTACAGGCACGCCCGCCCGCCGACCCGCAAGCCCGCCGTAGCACCACGATCACCAAGCACGCTTCGTAAACAACTCCACGAAATCGTATGCGCGTTGGGCGGCGCGTTGGCAGGCTGTGGTCATGGTGATGGGATCTCGATTGGGCGAGGGCTCCGGCCCCGGTGGTGAGGGCGGCGCGGAGAGGCGGGCGGCCACGGGGGACGAGTGGGTCATCACGCCCGTCGGAGCCGGTCTTCTGCGCGGTGCGCTCGAAGTGGAGCGGACCGCGCTCGGCGTGCTGCCGCACCGGCTGCCCGCGCGGGCGCGGGCGCAGTTCCCCGACCAGTACCTGCGCATGGTCGAAGCCCAACCCTCCGGCGTACGGCTGGTGTTCCGCACGCGGGCCACCGCCGTGGAGTTGGACGTCCTCCCCACCAAGATTGTCTACGAGGGCACCTCGTCCACTCCGCAGCGGCTGTACGACCTGCTCGTCGACGGCCGTCTGGCCGGTCAGGCCACCGCGACCGGCGGGCACGTCCACACCATCGACATGCCCACCCGGAGCGTGGCCATCCGCCCCGGCGCGCCCGGCACCGTACGGTTCGGCGGGCTGCCCGGCGGCGAGAAGAGCGTGGAGATCTGGCTGCCCCACACCGAGATGACCGAGCTGATCGCCCTGCGCACCGACGCCCCGGTCGAGCCCGCGCCGGACCCCGGCCGCCGGGTGTGGCTGCACCACGGCAGTTCGATCAGCCATGGCGCCAACGCCGAGAGCCCCACCTCGATCTGGCCCGCGCTGGCCGCAAGCCGGGGCGGCGTGGAACTCGTCAACCTGGGCCTGGGCGGCAACGCCCTGCTCGACCCGTTCACCGCGCGCGCCATCCGCGACACCCCCGCGGACCTGATCAGCGTCAAACTCGGCATCAATCTGGTCAACCACGACCTGATGCGCCTGCGCGGCTTCTCCCCCGCGGTCCACGGCTTCCTCGACACCATCCGCGAAGGCCACCCCACCACGCCGCTGCTGGTCATCTCCCCCATCCTCTGCCCCATCCACGAGGACACCCCGGGCCCCACCGCGCCCGACCTCGACGCCGCGGACCTGCGGTTCGTGGCCCTCGGCGACCCGGCGGACCGCGCCACCGGGCGCCTCACGCTCAACGTGATCCGCGACGAACTCGCCCGCATCACCGCCCTACGGGCCGCCGACGACCCGAACCTGCACTACCTCGACGGCCGCTCCCTCTACGGCGAACCGGACTTCGCCGAGCTGCCGCTGCCCGACCAGGTCCACCCGGACACCGCCGGGCACCGCCGCATCGGCGAGCACTTCGCCGAGTCGGTCTTCGGCGACGGCGGCCCGTTCGCCCACCGGTAGCACGCGGGGAACTAGCTCTCGGGGAGCCCTCAGGGAGCTCTCAGGGAACGTGTGGAGGGCAGAACCGAGGCCGGAGCGCCATGTAAACCCGAGGCCGGAGCGCCACCGAAAATCCGGGGCCGGGACGCCACGCAAACCAGAGGCAGGGACGCCACAGAGAAACCCAGGGCCAGAGCTCCACGGAAAACCCGGGGCCTGAACGTCGCGGAAAACCAAGGCCCGAACCGTCACGGACACCGAGCCCAGGTCGCGGCCGCCCGCACGTCACACCGGCAGCCGGAACCAGATGCGCTTCCCCGCGCCCAGCGGCTCCGCGCCCCACTCCTCGGCCAGCTGCTCGACGATCAACAGGCCGCGGCTGCCGGAGGAGGTGTCCGTGGGAGTGCGGCGCTCCGGGAGGGTGCTGGAGGTGTCCTGGACCTCGATCCTCAACTGGGCGCCGGTACCGCCCTGTTCAGCATCAGAACCGCGCTGTTCAGCGCCCGCGCCGCCCCGTTCAGCATCTGCACCACCCCGTTCACCGCCTGCACCGCCGCCACCGCCCCGTCCGTCCGGGACACCGGAAGCCCCGGGCGCCGCCGAGATACCGGAAGCCCCGGGCCCCGCCGGGGCACCGGGAGTCTCGGACGGCGACCCCCCGTCTTCCCCGCTCTTCCGCAGCAGCCGCGCCGTCAGCATCGCGTCCCCGTCGGTGTGCATCACGGCGTTGGCGATCAGCTCGTTGGCCGCCGTGACGACGGCGTCGACGTGCTTCTCCAGGCCCCAGTGCTGGAGCGTGCTGCGCAGCATCTGCCGGGCGTGCGCCGGCGCCTGCGGGTCGGAGTGGGCGACCAGGCAGCTCCACTGGCGCCGCTCCTCGTGCCCGGGTTCGCCGGTGAGCCCGACCAGCAGCAGGGCCACGTCGTCCTCCTGCCCCTGCCGGGCCTCGACGGTGGCGACGATGTGCTCGGCCAGCTCGTCCAGGTCGGCGGGCCCGGTGCTCAGGATGTTCTCCACCTGGAGCACCCCGTCGTCGATGTCCAGGCCGTGGAACTCCACGAGGCCGTCGGTGCACAGCAGCAGGGTGTCGTCCGGTTCGAAGTGGATGTGGGAGGTCGGATACGGCTGGTGGCTGCTGTACTGCGGCAGCCCGAGCGGCAGCCCGCCGGCGATGTACGGGCGCACACAGGTGCCGTCGTCGTGCATGACGATCGGCCCGTGGTGTCCGGCCCGTACGAGCTGGGCGTGGCCGGTGACCGGGTCGAGGTCGACGTAGACGCAGGTGGCGAAGCGGTCGGTGTCGAGGTCGTGGAGGAAGGAGGAGGCGCGGGCCATCAGGGTCGCGGGCGGGTGGCCCTCGGCCGCGTACGCGCGCAGGGCGATGCGCAGCTGGCCCATGACGGCGGAGGCGTGGACGTCGTGCCCCTGCACGTCGCCGACGACCAGGCCGACGCGGCCGGTGGGCAGCGGCACGACGTCGTACCAGTCGCCGCCGATCTGGTGGCCGGTGCGGGCGGGCCGGTAGCGGGCGGCGATCCGGGCGCCGCCGACCTCGGGGATGCTGGCGGGCAGCATGGCCTGCTGGAGGCCGACGGCAATGGCGTGCTCCTCGTCGTAGAGCACGGCCCGCTGGACGGACTGGGCGATGGTGGCGCCGAGGGCGAGCAGCAGGTTGCGCTCCTCGGGGCTGAAGCCGTCCTTGTCGCGGTAGCAGATGGCGACCGCGCCGATGGGCTTGGCCTGGGCGATGAGGGGCAGGATGGCGGCGGCGGCCAGCTCGGTGTCCTCGATGTAGGGCCACATCAGCGGGTAGCGCTCCTGGACGACCCTGCGGTCCACGAAGCGCGGGGTCTGGGTGGAGACGGCCTCGGGGAACGGCAGGGCCTCGTCGAGGCGGGCGGCCCGGCGCATGCGGTCGACCAGCGGTTCCGGCAGGCCGGCGGAGGCGACGAGCAGCAGCCGGTCCTTCTCGACCAGGCTGAGGGCGACGCCCACCGCGCCGATGGTGCCCAGGATCTCGTCGCTGGTCAGGGCGGCCGTGACGTCCTCGATAGTGAGGGCCTGGGAGAGGGCGCTGGTGGTGATCTGGACGACGTCGGTCTGGCGCTTCCGGTCGGCTTCCAGGGTGGCCTGCTGGGCGAGGTGCTCCAGCTCGGCGCTGGCGTCGCGGACGATGCCGATGACGCGGTGGGGGCGGCCGGAGCCGTCGCGCTCGATGTGGCCCTGGGTGTGGGTCCAGCGGACGGTGCCGTCGTTGCAGCGGACGCGGAAGTAGGCGCCGTAGCTGTCGCGGGAGGCGAAGGCCTCGTTCACGAGCGTGGCGAGGTCCGCTATCTCCTCAGGGATCATGCGCTTCTCGAGGGTGGACGTGCGGCCGTCGTACTCGCCCGGGCCGAAGTCGAAGACGGCGAGACCGCCGTCGTCCAGGAAGAAGACGTCGGTGTCCAGGTCCCACAGGAATCCGCCCATCCGGTTCAGGGCGAGAGTGGCCGGGAGATCCGCTTGGAGATCGGCTTCCAGCTCCTCTACGCGCACCGACGGGTGCGCCTGCCGCCGGATGCGGTTCCGCGCCATGGGCCCTCCGAGCCGTCGCTCCCTCGACGCAGGGGCGTATCGAGCGCCGTGCACCGAATGGGAGGTATCTGGCAGTTACGGCTTTTGTTCCTCAGTTTATGGTCCGCGAATCTCCTCGCGTTCCGGTCCACGAATCTCCTCGCCCGGAGCGTCGGGCAGCCCCCGAAGGCCCGGACACGCACCGTGGCGCACCGGTGACACATCGGTTACGCGGCGGCATGCTGCACGGGACGGTTGGGCGGTTCACGGCTACGGGCGGCGGGAGGCACGGTCTTGTCGAACGGGTGGAACAGCAGCACGGGTGGCGCGGGCGCGGGCTCAAGCAAGGGCGGCAGCCCGGACGCGGACGGCGGGCGGTCGCCGCGGCGACGGACGGTGCTGAAGGCCGGCGCCCTGGGGGCCGCGGGGCCTCTCGCCCTACCCTCAGGCCCGGCGGCGGGGCCCCTCGCCCTACCC
>NZ_LIQY01000129.1 GCF_001418495.1 Streptomyces pathocidini
GGGCAGAGCCGGGGGGATAGTCCGGGAATCATCTTCCCAAGCCCTTACCCACAAGGGTACGGCGACACTCCCCGCCTGCCCAGGGCCCGTCCGCTGTAGCGGGCGGGGCGGTGCGGCAGCCGTAGAACGACTTCACGGGAGCATGCCGGAGCCACGCCCGTAGCGCAATGCCCCAACAGGCGGAGGGGTGCTGACGGTCCGTGCCCGGCCGGTAACGGGCGCGCTCCCGGCGCGCACCGCGGCCGGATGGCGCCTACGGCGCGGAGTTCGGCGTCGCGCGCTGGGGGCGCACGCCGGTTGATGAGGGGGTTCACCAGCCGAAGACCGAAGCTTTTCAGCCAACTTCACATCACCGCAAGAGCCTTGCGAAGATGGCCCTCGCGTCGCACCCGACCTGCGTACGACCTGCGCGGAAAGGGGCGATCGGGGCTCACGCACCCTACGGCGACGGGCCAGGGGCGCGAGGCGCACTTCCCAGTGCGGCCTCCGAGTGCGACGCTTCGTGATCGAATGCTTCACGCCAAGTTGTCATGTCGACATACCGGCGGGTGGTGAACTTGCCACGTCGACCTCAGGCGACACAGTAGATTCGATCTTGGCCATCACGGCGGGGGACTTGCAGCACCGAGGGGAAACGTGCAGGACCGAGAGGACGCGACCACCGAGGGGGGCTTAGTGCCATGAGCCAGGACGCCACGACCGTACCGGAGGCCGCGCGGAAACTTTCCGGACGCCGCCGCCGGGAGATCGTCGCAGTACTGCTCTTCAGCGGCGGCCCCATCTTCGAAAGCTCCATCCCGCTTTCCGTGTTCGGCATCGACCGCCAGGACGCCGGGGTTCCCCGGTACCGGCTTCTGGTGTGTGCCGGGGAGGACACGCCGCTACGCACCACCGGGGGACTCGAACTGACCGCACCGCACGGCCTGGAGGCGCTGGCCCGGGCCGGCACCGTGGTCGTACCGGCCTGGCGCTCGATCACTTCGCCGCCACCGCCGGAAGCACTGGACGCGCTGCGCCGGGCGCACGAAGAGGGCGCGCGGATCGTCGGGTTGTGCACCGGGGCGTTCGTACTGGCCGCGGCCGGCCTGCTGGACGGCCGGCCCGCGACAACGCACTGGATGTACGCGCCGACGCTCGCCAAGCGCTATCCGTCGGTCCATGTGGACCCGCGCGAGCTGTTCGTGGACGACGGCGATGTGCTGACCTCCGCCGGGACCGCGGCAGGCATCGACCTGTGCCTGCACGTGGTGCGCACCGACCACGGCGCCGAGGCGGCCGGGGCGCTGGCCCGCCGCCTCGTAGTGCCGGCGCGCCGCACCGGAGGCCAGGAGCGCTATCTGGACAGGTCTTTACCAGAGGAGATCGGCGCCGACCCGCTCGCCGAGGTCGTCGCCTGGGCGCTGGAGCACCTCCACGAGCAGTTCGACGTGGAGACCCTGGCGGCCCGTGCCTATATGAGCCGGCGCACCTTCGACCGCCGGTTCCGGTCACTGACCGGAAGCGCCCCGCTGCAGTGGCTGATCACCCAGCGGGTGCTCCAGGCACAGCGGCTGCTGGAGACCTCGGACTACTCGGTGGACGAGGTCGCCGGGCGCTGCGGCTTCCGCTCGCCGGTCGCCCTGCGCGGCCACTTCCGGCGGCAGCTGGGGTCCTCCCCCGCGGCCTACCGGGCGGCCTACCGGGCGCGGCGGCCGCAGAGCGGCGGCCCGGAGCGGCCTGAGCGGGTCGACCGGCAGGAGCGGGCCGAGCGCCACGAGCGGCCGGAGATCGCCGAGCAGCGCGGGCCGTCCGAGCCGGTCGCGGCGGTGCCGCTGCGCAGATCGGCGCACGGGTACGGGTCCATAGGGGGCCCGGGCTGCGGCCCGGGTGTGACCAGTGGTTCCCCTGGGACCGGTGGTGGCCACGGCCTGCCCGGCGGACCGGGCGCGGGCTTCGATCCGGGCCGGCAGGACGCCGACACGTACGCCCTGCGCCTGCCGGAGCAGGGCGGAAGCCGCATTCCCGGGCGTACGTCGGTGCCCGGTCAGCGGGACCGCCCCGTAGGGTGAGACATATGAACGATCGCATGGTGTGGATCGACTGCGAGATGACCGGGCTCTCGCTGTCGGATGACGCGCTCATCGAGGTGGCCGCGCTGGTCACCGACTCGGAGCTGAACGTGCTCGGCGAGGGGGTGGACATCGTGGTCCGCCCGCCCGCCGAGGCGCTCACGACCATGCCCGAGGTGGTGCGCCAGATGCACACCGCCTCCGGGCTGCTCGACGAGCTGGACAGCGGCACGACGCTGGAGGACGCCGAGCAGCAGGTGCTGGCGTACGTACGGCAGCACGTGCCGGAGCGCGGCAAGGCCCCGCTGTGCGGCAACTCCGTCGGTACGGACCGGGGCTTCCTGCTCCGGGACATGCCGACGCTGGAGGACCACCTGCACTACCGGATCGTGGACGTGTCCTCGATCAAGGAGCTGGCCCGGCGGTGGTACCCGCGGGTGTACTTCAACAGCCCCGAGAAGAACGGCAACCACCGGGCGCTCGCCGACATCCGGGAGAGCATCGCCGAGCTCCGCTACTACCGGGAGGCGCTCTTCGTCTCGCAGCCGGGTCCCGACTCGGAGACGGCGAAGAGGGTCGCGGCGAAGTACGTGCTCCCGGCGGAAGGTGGCGCTCGGCGCCCGGCGCCGTCCGCGGAGGCCCCCGCCGGGGCCTCCGCGGAGCCCGCGGCCCAGTAGCGGCGCTCGCTCCCGGCCCACCGGAACGCCGGGAGCGAGCATCGCTCCGGACCCTGTACACTTTTCCTCGGCCGATGCGAAAAGCACCGGTCATGGTGGGTATAGCTCAGCTGGTAGAGCACCGCTCTTGTAAAGCGAAGGTCGTCGGTTCGAACCCGACAGTCGGCTCTTGGCCGCCAGCAGGCAGAACGCCCCGAACCATGATCGGTTCGGGGCGTTCTGACATCCACGGCTGACATCAACGGGGCTGGATCATCCCCGGTCGGCCCGCCTCTTCAGCAGCCGGTCCATGTGGCTGATCGCTTCCCGCTGGCTGTCCTGCGCCACGTGCGTGTAGACGTCCATGGTCATGCTGATCTGGCTGTGCCCCAGGATCTCCATCAGCACTCGGGGCGGGACGCCGGCGGCGGTCAGCAGGGTCGCGCAGCCGTGCCGGGCGTCGTGCAGCCGGATCGCGCGGAGACCGGCCGACGTGGTGAGCCGGGCGAACGAGCGGTTGAGATTGCGGGGTTCGATCGGCCGGCCGGTGCGGGTCGTGAAGACCAGCCCGGTCCGCTCCAGTTCGGTCTTTCGCTTGCTCGCGGCTGCTGCCTCCCGGAACCGGTGCCAGCGCAGAGCGGCCACGCAGATCAGCGGCAGTGGCACGGGACGGGCCTTACCGGTCTTTGTGGTGCTCTGGTACAGCTTCCCGTCGATCCGCTGCACCTGATTGCTGATGCGGATCACGCGGTCGTCCAGGTCGACATCGGTCCAGCGCAGCCCCAGAACTTCACCACGCCGCAGGCCCATGGCGATGGCGAGGACGAACGCCGCGTAGAGCGGGTCGCGCCGGGCCTCCTCCAGGAACGTCAGCGTCTCGTCCAGCGTCCAGGGGCTCGTCTCCCGGCTCTTCACCTTCGGTGCCTCCACGAGCGATGCGACGTTGCGGGTGATGAGGTCCTCACGGCATGCGGCCGTGAGCGCGGTGCGCAGGACGCGGTGGGCCTCTTTGGCCGTGGCCGGGGTGGTCTTGCGACTCAACGCGGCGAGGAAAGCCCGGACATCCCGAGGCCCCAGGGCCTCCAAACGCTTTGAGCCGATCATGGGCACGAGGTACAGCCGGACGTGCATCGCGTACTTGCTGTACGTGGTCGGCTTCCGGTTCGGCTTGATCACGTTCTCCAGCCAGTACGGCAGCCACTCCGCGAGCTTCGCCGAACGGGTCGGCACGGGTACGCCGCTGTCGACCTTGGCCAGCAAGTCACGCCGCTTGGCGTCGCATTCGGCCCAGGTCTTGCCGTACGCGAACTTGCGGGCCCGGGTGCCGTCCGGCTGGAGCACGTAGACCGCGCACTGGTAGCGGCCGTCCTTGCGCTTGGTGATGGTGCCCGCGCCGTTGGGGTTGCGTTTGCGCTGCTGTGCCATCAGGCGGCCACCTCGGCGATCTGGTCGGCGATGAACTGGTGGAGGGAGGAGATCGGCACGCGGCGGGACCGGCCGATCGTGATGGAGACGAGGCGATGGGAACGGATCAGGTCGTAGACCGTGGAGCGGCTGAGCTTCAGCCGGGCCATGACCTCGGGGATGGTCAGCAGTTCATCGGGCATGGGTCGGTTCTCCTTCCGTTCCGGGGGCGGGTTCGAGGGATGCGGCGAGCCAGGCTTCGGCGGAGGAGAGGCCGGTTCCGGCGAATACCCAGTGCGCGAGGACGTACGTCGTGTCGGGCTCAGGACCGTTGGCCACTGCGGCTTGTGCGCGGCGCCATTCGGCGCGGGCGTCGCGGAGTGCGCCGAGGGTGGTGGAGTAGCGGCGGGACTTGGTGGAGAAGTGGCCGCGGAAGCCGAGCATGTGGGCCCAGGCGCGGAGCCGTAGATTCTCCAGGTCCTTGCGGGCGCCGAGCGTCCAGGCGGTTCGGATGAGGCGGCGGGCATGGTCGCTGATATCGAGCTGGGCGAGTTCGGCCAGGAACTTCAGGGGCCGGTCGAGTGCACCCGTCGCTGTTTCGGCGCCCTTGGTGGCGTACTTGGCGATGTAGGCGGCAACGGCGCGTTCGGTCAGCTCCTGGCCGCCGTCGAACTCGGCGCTGCGGATGGTGCGTACGTCGAGTTGGCGGCCGAAGGTGAAGCTGTGCGCGTATCCGTCGATGACCGGGCCGTCCACGCGGGCCTTGACGGTCGCGGTGTTGATGGCGTCGGTCAGTAGCTCGGCGGTTGCCCAGGACGGGGGCGGGGAGTCGCCACCGTCAGGGCCGTCGAGGCGGATGACGGCGTGGAAGTGGACGGCGCCGCGCTTCTGGTACTCGGCGACCTTGGCGAAAGACACACGCGCGTGCTGCCGGAAAGCGCGTTGGGAGAGCCCGGCCCGCCTGGCGACCTCACGGCGCAGGTAGATCGAGAAGCGCCGCCACAGCATCCCGGCATGGGCGTTCCACAGCACCGCCGCCTCGTAGTCGTACGAGTTGGGGTCGAGCGGTGCGCCGAGTGCGGCGGCGTCCTGGCCGTGGCGGATTCCGCACCGGCACTTACGCACTGAACCGGCCGGGCCGGTCGGGCGGTTGTGCACGGGGCCGAAGCTGGGCGCCGTGAGGGTGGCGAAGACGCGCGGGTGGGCGGCAACTTGCTCCGGGATGCCCTTGCCACCGCGCAGGCCCGAGGTGATCAGGTGGAAGGTGTCGCGCCGGTAGACCTCGGCGCAGGCGGGGCAGCGGGTCGTACGGCGGTTGTTGCAGCGGACGAGGAGCTGACCGGCAGGGAGGGCGGCGGAGTCGACGTGGCGGAGGACGGGGCCGATCTCGCCGGTCCGGATGTTCACGTCGTACTCGGTGCGGTGGCCGTCGAGCCGGATCGGGTGGGTGCAGCCGCCGAGTCCGGAGAGTTGGCGCAGGAGGTCCGGCAGCGTGCCGCCGGAGGCGAGCTTGCCGAGTTCGGGCAGCGGAGGGGGAGTGGCGCGGGTGATGATGGCTGTCTCCTTCGGCTTGGGTCAGAGGGGAAGCGGCTCCCGGGGCGGCGGATGCTTGGCGGTATCGAGGCCGCCTCGGGGAGCTGGCCGCGTCAGCGGCGGTGGCGGTCGTCGCGGAGCAGGGAGCGCAGGACCACGGCAGCCACGGCCACGGAGATGGCCGAGACGGCGACGGCGACCAGGAGCGCGGTCAGGACCACGCCACCGGTGATCACGGCTGCGACCGCACCGGCGCTGATGCCGATTGAGGGGGCGACGTAGCGCACGGGCGACGGATCGGCCGGTACGGGGGTGTGGGTGGGCGACGGTGTCGGGCTGTCCGGGTACTTGGGCAGGAGCACGGCGAACTTCCTCTCATCTACTCGTCTAGTCGTGTTGGTCGTTAACGATGTCCACGCCGGAACGCGTACCGGACTCGATGGCCGGGGCCATGAACGTGTGGGAGAGCCAGAAGCCGAACAGTGCGATCACGACGACGATCCAGGTGCGGACGCCCAGGAACTTGATCGCTCCCCAGGTGACGAGACCGAGGATGACGACGAGCGGCAGGCTGACGGTCACGAGGCAGGTCCTTTCAGCGCACGGGGCAACGATGGGTACGGGCGGCCAACTCGGCTGCGGCACGGCTGTCGTAGTCGGCCGAGAAGCCGCAGCGGGGTGCCGTGCAGGCGGCGGTGTGCTTCTCACGGCCCCGGCCGTCGTACGACGATCCGACCTGGACAGGGCCGATACGAGTGACGGCGCGGAAGCGGCGGTTGGGGGTCACGGGGTCTCCTCTCAGAGGTGGGCGGCGATTGCTTCGGCCATGGGCGCCGGGACGCCGAGCCGTGCCCGCAGGGTCGGGGTGTCGATGGAGGCGCCGGTGCGTGTCCGATGCTCGGCGGCGACCTTGCGTGCGTGCTCCACGAGCGCGGCGGGGACCGGTGCGGTTGGCTGCTTCGCAGGCTCTGGAGCGGCCGTTGGCTCTGGGGCAGGGTCGGCCGCGTTCTCCACGTCCACGGCGGTTGGAGCGGTCGTCGGCGCGGAGTGGGCCAGCAAGGTTCCGCCGAGGAAGGCGACGGCTGGCCAGCCCGCGACGAGAATGCGCAGCCAGGCCGGCACGTTGGTCATGTCGAGCAGGCCCGCGGTGGCCACGTTGGCACCGAGCGATGCGACCAGGGCGACCAAGAACCAGCACCAGCCAGCCGTCTTGGCCTGCCCGGACCGCAGGCGTCGCCAGGCCGCGACGAGCAGCAGGTCGACCGAGACGGGGTAGGCCCAGGCTTTCCATCCGTCCTGCCCGGCCGCCGAGGCGAGGTCGTGCAGGTGCGCGAAGGACAGCGCGGCGGCGATGACAGCCTGCACGAGTACCGCGTCGATACGAGCCAGTTGGGCGCGCATGGGGCGCCTCCTTCCGGATTCAGGCATGGGAGGGGTAGGGCAATGGCGCATGGGGCGGTGAGGATCAGCCGGTCACCGGGCGCGGCTTGACCAACGGGACCGGTGTGTCGCCCTGCTGCACTGGCACGGCAGGTCGGAAGTGCTCCAGAGCAGGAAGCTCCGGAACGAAGTGGGCGGACTCCCGGCAGCGGTTGGCAGCCTCCCCGAGAGACAGGTACGGCGTACGGATCCGGGACCAGCCGCCCGAGGTGTCACCGGCCACGGCCAGGCCGGGCCGTTCGGGGGCGATGGCGCAGGCGGCGGAGACGGCTTCCGGTGCGATGTCGCCGAGCGCCATCTTGGCCGACGCCTCGTCGTTGACCCGGTGGCAGACCCGGCCGGTCAACTGGGCGCGCAGCATAGTTGCGCCCTTGCCCAGTTCGGCGCCGAACCGCTGCCCGCACACCTCCAGGTAGATCCCGGCGGCGCGGCCGAGCTGGGCGAGCCGGATGAACTGGGTAACCATCTCGTCCCGCCGCTCTTCCTCCTTGCGCGTCGCGACGAGGAACAGTTCCGCCACCTCGTCGACGAACAGCACGATCGGCACCGGTCGTTCGTCTTCGGGGAGGCCCCAGACATCGGAAGTGATCTCCTCGGCCGGGGTACCGGGCGTGATGCCCTGCCGAGCTTTGATCAGGTCGTATCGGTCCTCCATTTCCTTGATGAGCGCAGGCAATAGCTCGGCCGCCTGATCAGGATCAGTCGCCAGCGCCGACAGCCGAGCGGCGAACGGAGCCAGTTCCACACCTCGCTTGCAGTCGATGCCCACCAAGGCGACCGGTTGCCGAGCGAGTCCGGTGACCAGGTGCCGTAGGTACATGGACTTGCCCGACAGCGTTGCGCCGAGCGTGAGTTGGTGTGGAATGGTCCGGTAGTCGCGTACGAAGGCGGTGGCGTCCTCGCGCAGTGCCACCGGCACCTTGAGGAACTCGCCCCCTGCCGCGCGCGGCATACGGACCCGCCTCAGTACGTCGAATCCCACGAGCCGCAGTTCCACCACACCCGGCTTGACCGTCGACACGTACACGGCGTGAACTCCCCAGGCGTGCCGCAGGCGTTCGGCCGAAGCCGCCACGTCGGCGGGTTCCTGGCCGGGCGCCAGCCGCAGCCGGAGCCGGAGTCCGGTCGAGGTCGGCCGGATGACGCCTCGGCGTGGCGGCACTGGCCGCACCTCGCGGCGGGTGGTGGCCTTGACCGCCAGTGCGCGGAGCCGGGAGGGAGCCACCGTAAGTCCGCACGCCTCCATCACCGAGCCGTAGGAACTCAGCAGCCGGGCCGTGGATATCGGCAGGCCGACCGCCGACCAGTAGACGCCCGGGTGACGAGCCCGGGTGTAGGCGGCCCCACCGCCGAGCGCGGCGAGGGGGCCACCAACCTCCAGCACAGTCGCCAGGTTCGTCATCAGGCAGCCTCGGCGGAGGCCGGGAACGCGGCCGGGGTGACGGCGGCGGCCCGGAACGCGATGCCGTGCCGCTGCTGGCCGTTGAAGACGGTCTCCCAGGGCCGGGCCACCAGCCCGGGAAGGGAGATCGCCGAGCCGAGTGCCAGCCCTTCGGTCACGCCGCTCTCCGGAACGGTGACCTTGATCAGCGAGGACTCGCCGTCCTCGATGTAGACGACGCCGATGGTCATCAGCGTCTCGCCGCTGACAGCGTCCTTGGCGACCTCGCCGGTCTGCCGGTCCCTGACCTTGGGCTCGGGCGCTTCGGTGAGCAGGATCGTCGCGGCCGAGCTCTCCACACGAATGGTACGCAAGATTTCTCCCCATCTACTCGTCTAGACAAGATGTGTGATGCGAACCCGATCTCCGGGAACGTCAACCACCTTGCCACACAACTTGCCCACTCGTCTATACGAGTATGCGTGTCGGGGTGTACGAGTCCGGGGAAATGGCCTCGCGCACCGCCGATCACGTCGCCGGGAGCTGGTACGAGAGCACGTACGCGTCCGCCGCCATCACCGTGTCGCAGACCTCCACCGCACGCCCTTCGGTGTCGTACGCGGTGCGGATGAGGTGGATCACCGGCACACCGGCGGCTAGGCGGAGCGTCTTCACCTCGGCGGGGGAGGGCATCCGGGCCCGGATCTCCTCGTCGAAGTGGTCGAGGTGGTGGCCCAGTTCTTCAAGTCGGGCGTAGATGCCGCCGGGGCCGGGGTTCGGCTGGGCGATGGGGGTGTTCCGGGCCAGGTCGAGCGGGAGATAGGAGGTGGCGAACTCGACCGGCCGGCCGTCGAGCAGGTAGCGGCGACGACGGGCGAGCACCCGGCGTACGGAGCCGAGGCGGGCGGACATGTCGTGGCTGGCCCGCTCTTCCTTGACCTCCAGGCTGTCCACCTCCGGCTTGCTGCCGGCCGCGTCCGCCTCCACGATGAACGCCGACTTGCCCTGCTCGCGGTGGCGCCGGGAGAACCGGTCGGAGGCAAGTCGTCGCACCGGAGGGCGTGGCCGTACGAAGACCCCTCGCCCGTGCTCGGAGTGCACGAGCCCTTCGCCCTGGAGGATGGAGAAGGAGTTGCGGACCGTCATCCGGGAGACCCCGTAGTGCTCGACGAGATCCGCTTCGGACGGCAGCTTCTCGCCTTCCTTGAAGCGCCCCTTGTCGATCGCCTCGCGCAGCTGGTCGGCAATCTGCCGGAACACCGCGCGGTCGCTCGTCGGGTCGAGCGCGCCGAGCAGGCCGACCGGGATTGAAGAGGTCACCTGTGTACTCCTTTAGGTATCTAGACGAGTGGCCGAGTTCTGTTGCTACGGTGGAGAGCCTAGCCATCCGAGAGGGCCGAGGAACGTGACCACTGACCGCCCACACTCCGTAAGCGTCGCAGGAGTGATCGTCGACGACCAGGGCCGTGCCCTGCTGATCCAGCGTCGCGACAACGGCCAGTGGGAGCCCCCGGGCGGCGTCCTCGAACGTGAGGAGACCATCCCCGAGGCGCTTCAGCGCGAAGTCCTCGAAGAAACCGGAATCAAGATCGCGCTTCCTGCGACGCTGACCGGCGTCTACAAGAACATGAAGGGCTTGATCGTCTCGCTGGTCTTCCGCTGCGAAGCCGCCGACGGTACGCCCGCCACGGGTGTCGAGACACGCGCGCTGCGTTGGGCCACCCGCGATGAAGTAGCCGAACTCGCCGACGAGGCGTACGCGATCCGCGTCCTGGACGCGATGGACGCCGCGTCCCCGCCGGCCGTGCGTGCGCACGACGGCGTCAAACTCGTATAGCCCGAACCCGCTGCACATGGCGGCCTACCAGCACGAAGGAACTTGTATGCACGAGTATACGAGCACCGCCCGGGTCTGGGGACTCACTTGCCCAGGTTTTCCGGAAGAGGTCAGCCGGGCCCGCCGCTGGACCCGGGACATCCTTCGCGGCTCACCTCTTGCCGAGGACGCCGAACTGATCGTGAGCGAGCTGAGCGCGAACGCGATCCTCCACACGGCGAGCGGTGAGGCGTGCGGCAGCTTCCATTTGGCGCTCGCGGTCTCCCCACAGGTGGTCGCCCTCTCGGTCACGGACGCCGGAGGCACGAGCACCGCGCCGAAGGCCGGGCACCCGGACAGGGATGCCGTACACGGCAGGGGACTTGGGATGGTCAGCGCGCTCGCGCACCGCGTGGTGGTCCACGAGACCTTGGGCGGCCACACGGTGACGGCGGAACTCTTCACGGGCGGCGCCGTTGGAGGGCGGTCGTGACGACACCGGCACCATTCGAGGGCTTACCTTCAGCCGGGCAGCAACCCGCCTACCAGTGCTGGGCCACCGCGTACCCACTGCACGGACTCTGCCCGATCCTGCTCGGGGCCAGCACCGCTGCGACTCCGCGACTCGCCTTGCGCTGGCTCCGCGACCGGACGGGCCACATCACTGACCAGCTCGACGCGCCGTACGCGCAGCCGGGGCGCCACTGGCTCTGGGACGAGGCCGACCATGAACGGGCCCTTACGTACCTGGCGGCCGGTAGGGCCTACCAGTTGACCCTGCACGACGAGAGCGCGCAGTACGTCCTCGTGGTCTACCCATCGGGTACGGCATGGTGAGTGAACCCACCCGTGGCTACTGGTGCGAATGCTGGACTGAGGGCCTCACATCGGGGACGAGTGGGCTCGTACTCCTCGCATCGTTCGACGCGCACTCAGCCACACAGGCGGTCCGATGGATCGCGGTAGCACTCCGCACGATCACATCAGCGCTCGATCCGTCGGCATCAGCAGAGGCATGGTCCTGGCTCGACAAGGGCCGTACGACCACGACCAAATCCCTACTCCACGGCGAGCCTTGCGCGGTATCGATCAACACCCGTGGCACCCGCATCACATGGACAGCCCGCCCAGCACTCTTCCTGTCACTCGCGAACCGCCGGGCTGCCGAACTCCCAACCTGCACAGAGCGATTCCAACCCCACCCGGGCTTCTGAGTTACAACTTTCTCTACTGGTTCAAGGCGGCTCGCTCCGCTCACCGCGCGCGGCACGGCCCTCGGCCGGGCCTGCGCTCCTGTCTCCGCCCCGCTCCAGCCCGGCCAAGGGCCGGGCCGCGCTCAAAGCATGCAGCCACCTAATGCCAGATAAGAGGTACGTCTCGGCCGGGGCGGTCGGCCGACCCTCTACTTAGAATCAGGCACCGCGAATGACAACTCGGAAATTAGCCGCCTAACGATAAGGAGATCACCTTCGGCTTGACCTTGGGAAAATACGACGGACGCCTTCTCTAGATTATCAATCGCCTCGACAGGGCGCTCAGAAATTCCGTAAAGCCTGCCGAGATTAGCATAGACGTAGCCAGCATCAATCAAAGAACCGAAGGGAGATAGGATATTCAAGGACTCGTGGAAGTCAGCAGCAGCTCGTTCAAGGTCTCCCATATCTGTATAGAGCAGGCCGCGCTGGTTGAGTGCCCGAGCCTTACCAACGACATCATCGACAGATTCATGGACAGCCAGAGACTCGTTGATTGCATCGAGAGCTCCGTCCAAATCACCGTTGGCTCGCAGTGCGTATGACAAATTAATCAGGGTGTGCCCCGCTACGCCTAGCAAATTTAGCTCTTCCAAAAGCTCGGAAGCCCTTTTTTGGGCTGTCACAGCCTCGTCATAGCATCCCACTTCCAGGAGTGTACTACCCATATGCGAAAGGGCGCGAGCTTCACTCTCGGTTGCACCAGCGTCCCTAAAAAGACGTACAGATTCCCGGTGCAGCTCAATTGCTTTCTCTGTGTTTCCCAATTCGCGAAGTGCACTGGCAGAATTATCCGAAGCTCTGGCGAAGCCTAGACTATCTTGCCGATCCGCGAATAGCACTGCCGCCTCCGAGTGGGCATCCAAAGCACCCTGAAAATCGCGACCCTGGAAAAGCGCATTACCCATATTATTAAGATATTTGGCCAGCCTTTCCCCGTCTCCCATTTCTCGCGCAATACTCACAGCCTCACGATGATATGAGATAGCTGAGGGAATCTGATGAAGTTCTCGGCACGCCATTCCGAGGCTATCTAGGGCATTAGCCTCAAACTCCAAATTTTCAGTACCTCTAAGGATCATGAGCGACGCCTTCATGACGTCTTTCCAGTCATTGAACAAACGTCGAATGTCCAAGTACCTTGCGAGCCTATGGGGAATCTCGGCAGCGTACCCCAATAGTCCAGGCTGATTGGCGCTCAAGTGCACGGTGGCAATCAGATTTCGATACTCTGAGTCAAACCACCCAAGAGCATCTTCGCGAGACGCAAATAAGCCTCCTTCTCCTGCGCCCTCAAGTACGCCGGTAGCCGCTCGTGAACATTCCAGGTAAAAATCGAAAAGGTGCAGGACGGCATCCTCTTGTCCGGGAATTTCTGCCACTTCTTCGAGGGCATAGAGCCTGACAAGATCGTGTAGCCGCCAGCGGCCCCAAGTAGGTCCCTGCACAACCAAGTGGGCCCGACTAAGGCCCAGTAGAATCTCTTCCACCTCACGCTCTGATACGTCTATCAAACGGGCAGCTGCCGCCGTTGATGTATCAACGCCCGGACTAAAAGAGATGAATCCGAGTGCCCGCTTTTCGGGTTCGGTCAAGAGCGCATACGACAATTCGAAGGCGGCTCGGACGGCCCTTTCTTCTCGATGCAAAGCATCTATTCGGCTGTGGGCATTCTTCAAAGAGTCCACGAGAGAGGTGATTGGACGCATGGGAGAGTCTGCGAGTATGGCCGCACATATTTGCAAGGCAAGCGGCAAATAGCCGCATAGCCGCGACAACTCGTGTGCGCTCTCGATCTCCCGATCAATCCTCGTGTCCTCTACACCCCGCGTGACTCTCAATGCGTTCCGAAGTAAATCGACGGAGGAATCAGAGTCGAGCTCTTGCAGTTCGTGTATACGGGCGCCGATATTTAGCGTGTGGCGGGATGTAACAAGGGTTAAATTGAGGCCATCCGAAGGGAGCAAAGGGCTAACTTGCTCAACAGAGGAAGCGTTGTCAATCAAGACGAGAATAGGGCATCCCGCTTCAGCATATGCCGCCAGAATTGACCGGTAGAGTCGAATTCTGTTCTGGAGATCTCCTGGAATTACCTCTTCAGGTACACCTATTGCCTGCAGAAGGCTGATCAATGCCCGGTCCTGAGAAAGGCGACGCTGTTCGTCATATCCAAACAGGTCTATGAATAGAACACCGCCAGGAAAGCGGCCTCTGCGTAGAACCTCGTATGCGACCTGGCTAATAAGCTCTGTCTTGCCGACACCTCCTAGTCCAGACACGAGATGAATAGCGTTCCTTGTAGCACTTTCGCCAGCATGTTCGATATCACCCAATAGGGCATCGACATGCTCGTCCCTGCCAGTAAATACAGGGGACCTACCGGGCAGGCCAGCGAGAGCAGGCTGAATCGCCCTGGGCAATTGCAGAGTGATGTCTCGACCCTGAATCACCGCATGAAAGAATAGCCCATCCCGGATTTCATTAGAGGTCATGCCGGAATCCCCCTGTACCCACTCCTATACGGCTCTTTGGTGCATGCTAGTTTTGACTTGACCCATTGAAGTTGATCCCAGAGAAATCGCGCCCCTGCAAAACTGGGCCATTCTGGGATCCGCCGCTAATGGTATTGTTTGTTTCTCCGTCGCCCGTGCGCAAAGCTTGTGCTTGTTGATGCCATTGCATCAAGCCAGCACGGAAAGGTTCATCGCGTTCAGCTCGCCGTGTTAGGGATTCGCTAAGGACTCGCGCACGATCCAAATCATTTGACGACTCTGCGAAGAGAGCGAGTTCAGATTCTCCATGATTTGAGGATATGGCGTCGGGTTGAGTTGGTGCGTCTCCGGGCCTGCTCCGCACTAGCCCTGTCAATCCTTCCCAAAGTTGCTTCCCTGCCTCTCCTGCGGCCCCAGTCGCGATTGCTACGAGGAGCCCCGCCGAGATCGGATCCATGTGCTTCCTCCTGTCGAAGACGGAAATTTCATGGTCCCAGAACGCCAAGCTCGATGGAGCGAAACCCTCAGAACGATGTGGTGCATGCGATTGACTAGCTGACCGACCTCGGGGCGACAGCGTGGTTGAAACTGGCAGGAGTGCAGCGAGACGTACGCGCGCTAGTCCAAGTTGCTTCGGGACAAAAAGGTCATCTCCCCAGGTCTGACCGCCTCGCTTCCACCGGCGCGGCCTGATCTGATCGACCGCATGGCAGCGTGGCTGAGGCCAGTGGGGGTGCGCGAGGCACACGCGAGCGTGATCGGTCGACACACCCGCCATCGTGGCTGACGGTCGTCGGATGAGGCTCAGACACTCCGAGTCCCAGCTCCGTCTGTGGACGTTCGAGGCAAAGAGACTGTGCCATTCGCGTGCCAGGTCGTGTGGGGAACCGCGGGGAACAGCGGAGACCGTCTAAGGGTGCGATCAGGACTCCAACACCGCTCCGTCGCAGGTCAGCGGAGCATTCGCCGCCGAAGGCCCCAAGCTTCCCAAGCTCAGGTCTTGACGTGTCGCTCAAGGTGAGGGCGTGAAGCCGGCGGAAAGGTCCAGGCTGAACGGCGAGCCCGGAGCCGTTGGTGTCCAGCCCTCGCGAAGAGCAAGCTGGATGGCCTGGGCCACGTCGGATGGCAGTACGGGCTGGGCCTCACGTCCGAACCAGTTGCTCGGGTGCGGCTGATCGGTCACGACGACGAGCGTTGTCCCGGGGACGTCCGCGTGTTCAACCGCGTATGCGCACGGTGTCCAGGCAAGCGCTTGGAAGTAGGTCGGCCTGCGTCGCAGCCGCCAGCGGTAGGCGATGCCGTCGACGACGATGCGCCGGGATCCCTTGCGGCCCAGTGTCATGGCTCCTCCTCGACATGGAGAATGCTAGCCAGCCAAGCCCGCCCGAGCGTCTCAGTTTCCGTCTCATTCAGCCCCGTTCACGGCCGTTCAACGAGGACCGCTCCCCGGCTTCGCCCCACGGGCCAACCGCCCATGAACCCAGGTGAACGCCCCCGAACGACGCCCACCACCCCACCAACACAGTTGAAAAGCGTGTTGGGCGTCGCACGCAGTCACACGCCGCGCAGTACAGCAGCCCCGCGACTGGCCCATTCTGACGGCAACCCCAGAAGCACGAAGACACACAAGGAGAGTTCATGGCAGAGAAGGGAGCGGCGATCCGTGCCGTGGCGCAGCTTGCTGATCGCGTGCACTGGGTGCGGGAGTGGCCCGACAAGCCGACCTGGCGCGACCGGCTTCGTCGATACGCCTACCCCGAGTTCTACCGTTTCGACCAGACCGCAACCCCACCCGGGCCTTGGGTCGACCGGCCAGCCGGGGCCTTTGAGCGGACGGGTTGGCGTATCCGAGCGGCGTATGTCGGATCCGACATAGCCTTCGAGGTCGAGTACGTGGTCTGCGATCTGTGCGAGATCGGTTGGGTCGAATCGCCCTACACCTATGAGGGCTATACGCGTTGTGGCCTCGCCTCATCCGCTCTTCGCTCTCTGCGTCGCGCGTACCCGGGAGTCCAATGGCACACGGGAGGTGGGCACTTTCGTGAGTCGGAGCCCTTCTGGGAGTCCGTCAGCGTGGGCGTTCCCGGCAGCTACACCCGGCGGAAGAGGTGTCACCACGTGGAACCCGGGCGGGCGCCGTGAGCACGAGCGCAGGGTGTAGAAAGCCCCCGGAGCCGTGTGCCACCTCGGCGTTGGATGGTGAGGCCGAGTGTCGCTGACATCCATGGCTGACATCAACGGTGGCGGACGCGCGTGGATTTCAGCGGTGCGCTATGGAGCGGCGGCACCGCCGGTGGCATGGCTGGCCAGCGGCGGGCCTGTGCGCTGATCGAACTTGTAAAGCGAAGGTCGTCGGTTCGAACCCGACAGTCGGCTCTTGGATTCAGCGGATGCGACGCCCCGGACGATGATCGTCCGGGGCGTTTTCGTGTGCCGGCCTGGTTCCGCCTCAGGTTGCCGGGAACCGGGGTCGAGACCCGCGCGCTGCGCTGGGCCACCCGCGACGAAGTTGCCGAACTCGCCGACGAGGCATACGCGATCCGATTCTTGGACGCGATGGACGCCGCGTTCCCGCCGGCCGTGCGTGCGCACGACGGCGTCAAACTCGTATAGCCCGAACCCGCTGCACATGGCGGCCTACCAGCACGAGGAACTTGTGGCCTGAACAGCTAGATTCAGATATTCATGATTCCATGAAGACGATGACGGCACGTAGGAACGGTTTCCCGGTCTACTTATGTACAGGCATCAGTGTGCGTAAGTTTGCCATCGTGCCTCGGCCGATCCGGCGGCTGACCTCCGCTCTGGCCGCAGGGTGTCACCGTTGAGGGACGCCCTCGCTGCGAGGGTTGGACGCCGAGGGTTGGACACCGGCTGGTCGTGCTGACGACCAACCCGAGATCAATGCTCAGACGTGGCCTGGAGGGGCAAGTTCAGCGGACCACCGTGCCCGGTTGGGCGGTCAGGAGGGGGAGTTCGGCGCGGGTCGGGGCGCCTTCCCAGTCGCCGGGGGTGGTTACCGCGAACGCGCCGGTCGTGATGGCGCGGTCCAGGCGGGCCTCGGCGGGCTCGCCGTCCAGCAGGGCCGAGAGGTAGCCCGCGCCGAAGGCGTCGCCGGCTCCCACCGGGTCCACCGCCCGTACCGCGCGGGCCGGGCGGTGCAGGGGGCCGCACTCGCCGCCTTCGGAGCCCGGGTGGACGCGGGCGCCCGCGGCGCCGAGCTTCACCACGACCTCTCCTACGCCCAGCTTCAGGAGGGTTTCTGCCATGGCGTTCTCCTGCCCCTCGGATCCTGGCGGGACGGCCAGGGGAAGTTCGTCGTCAGACGCGATCAGGGCGTCCACCCGCGGGGCCCATGCCCGCATCACCTCGGCCGCCTCCCTCGTACTCCACAACCGGGAGCGGAAGTTGATGTCGAGGCAGATGAAGGTGCCATGCTCCTCGGCTAGTTGCAGGGCTTGCTCGCAGGCCTCCCGCGCGGAGGGGCCCAGGGCGGGGGTGATGCCGGTCAGGTGCAGTACGTGGGGTGGGCGCGCGGCGAAGGCGCATTCCACGGCCTCCGGGGTGAGGCGTGAACCGGCGGATCCGGCGCGGTAGTAGTGCACGCGGGTCAGCTCGGGGAGCCGGGGCTCGAACAGGAGCAGGCCGGTCGGGGCTTCGGGGTCGAGGGAGGCGCCGGAGACGTCCACGCCCTCGGCGCGCAGCGTACGCAGGACGAGTTGCCCGGCCTCGTCGTCGCCGACCGCGCCTGCCCAGCGCACCTCGTGGCCGAGTCTGGCCAGGCCGATGGCCACGTTGCTCTCGGCGCCCGCGATCGAGACGTTCATCGAGCCGCCGAGCTTCAGGGGGCCGCTGCCGCGCAGGGCCACCATCGTCTCGCCGAAGGTCAGCACGCCGCCCTCGGGCGCGTTCAGGAGGGCTTGCGGGGTGCTCACGACGTCACCGCCCGGAATTCCGCGGCCCGTTGGCGCAGCGCGGTGAGGCTGCCGCCGTCGGCCGCGTCGCCGACCAGCGGTGATCCGACGCCGACCGCGGTCGCGCCCAGGGCCAGGTACTCCCCGGCGGCGGCCGCGTCCACCCCGCCGACCGGCACGAACGGCAGGTCGGGGAAGGGGGCGCGCAGCGCCTTCAGGTAGGCGGGGCCGCCGAAGTTCGCGGCGGGGAAGAGCTTCAGCGCGGTGGCGCCGGCCGCTCGGGCGGCGATCACCTCGGTCGGGGTGGCCACTCCGGCGAGTACGGGCAGTCCGCGGCGCACGGAGGCGTCGACTCCCGCGCCCAGTCCGGGGGTGACGATGAAGTTCGCCCCGGTGTCCGCTGCCGTCTCCGCGTCCTGTGCGGTGAGCACGGTTCCGGCGCCGAGCCAGGCGTCGGGGCCGAGTTCGGCCCGGGCACGGCGGATGACGCTGGCGGCTTCGGTCCCGCTGAGGGAGATCTCGACCAGCGCGATGCTTTCCTCGACCAGCGCGAGGACGGTTCGTAGCGAGGCGTCCGGGTCCTTGCCGCGCACGATGGCGACCAGCCGCTCGCGGCGCAGGGCGGCGGTGAAGTCCATGCTCTTCCTTCCGGGCGGGGGCGTCGGGCCTCACGCTACTGCCGGGGCGGGGCGCCGCCCTCGGCCGACCGCACGCTTCGTCGAGGCAGGCGGTTACGCGGAGTTATCCACAGGCCTTTCGCGGGTGCGTGATCTCTCGTAGAAATGACCTTGCCAGGCCGGCAGGGCAGGCCGGCCGGGCACGCCGAGCGAGCGAAAGGTCATGTCATGGGCAACAGGCAGTTCCGCGACCACCTCCATCTCCGATCCGAGGGCACGAGCCTGCTGCTGGACTGCACGGGGGACCGGCTGCCACGTGTGCTGCACTGGGGCGCCGACCTCGGGGAGTTGACCGGCGCCGCTCTCACCGCGGTCGCGACGGCAGCAGCCGAGACTCAGCTCATGTCCGGAACGGTCGACATCCCCGTAGAGGTCGGGGTGTTGCCCGAGCTCTCCGCGGGCTGGCTCGGCACGCCAGGACTCTCCGGCCACCGTGACGGCCGGGCCTTCTCCGCGGCCTTCTCCGTACGGGAGTTGGCCGCCTCGGCGGGGAACGGAGTCGTGGTCGACGCGACCGACAAGCAGGCCGGGCTGTCCCTGCGGCTGGAGCTGGAGCTGGAGCTGACCGCGTCCGGGCTCGTACGGCAGCGGGCCGCGCTCACCAACGACGGCGAGGGGACGTTCACCCTGGACGGGCTGCTGCTCGCGCTGCCCGTTCCCTCGCACGCCACCGAGCTGCTCGACCTCACCGGCCGCCATCTGCGCGAACGCGCCCCGCAGCGCCACGAGTTCACCGAGGGCACGCATCTGCGGGAGAACCGCAGGGGGCGTACGGGGGCGGACGCGACGCTGGTGCAGGTCGCGGGCGAGCGCGGATTCGGCTTCCGCACGGGCGAGGTGTGGGGGCTGCACGTGGCCTGGAGCGGCAACCACCGCTCGCTCGCCGAGCGGACCAGCGGCGGCGTCTCCCTGCTGGGCGGGGGCGAAACGCTGCTGCCCGGCGAGATCCGGCTGGCGCCCGGCGCCTCGTACGAGAGCCCGTGGATCTACGGGTCCTACGGGCGCGGGCTGGACGAGCTGGCCGGGCGCTTCCACGGGTACCTGCGTGGGCGGGAGCACCACCCCGGCAGGCCGCGGCCCGTGACGCTCAACACCTGGGAGGCCGTGTACTTCCAGCAGGACCTGGACAAGCTCAAGGCGTTGGCGGACGCGGCTGCCGAGGTGGGAGCCGAGCGGTTCGTGCTGGACGACGGCTGGTTCCGGCACCGCCGAGACGACCGCGCGGGGCTGGGCGACTGGTATGTGGACGAGGGTGTCTGGCCCGAGGGCCTGCACCCGCTCGTGGCGCATGTGCGAGGGCTGGGGTTGGAGTTCGGGCTGTGGTTCGAACCAGAGATGATCAACCCCGACTCCGACCTGGCCCGCGCCCACCCTGAGTGGATCATGTCGACGGGCGGCCGCACCCCGCCCGAGCAGCGCCACCAGCAGGTCCTGGACGTCGGCCGGCCGGAGGCGTACGCGTATCTGCTGGAGCGGATCAGCGCTCTGGTGGCGGAGTACGCGATCGACTACCTGAAGTGGGACCACAACCGCGACCTGGTGGAGGCAGGTTCCGGGCCCGCGGGCGTTGCTGGAGTGCACGCCCAGACCGCCGCCGTCTACCGGCTCATGGACGAACTGCGCGCCCGCCACCCGGGGTTGGAGATCGAGTCCTGCTCGTCCGGCGGGGCCCGGATCGACCTGGGCGTGCTGGAGCGCACGGACCGGGTGTGGACCAGCGACTGCAACGACGCGCTGGAACGGCAGCAGATCCAGCGCTGGACCGGGCTGCTTCTGCCACCGGAGCTGATGGGCGCCCATGTCGGCCCGCCCGCGTCCCACACCACGGGCCGCACCCACACGCTCGATTTCCGGGCGGGGACGGCCTTCTTCGGGCACCTCGGCATCGAGTGGGACCTCACCGAGGCGAGCCGGGAGGACCGGGACCGGCTCGCCGAGTGGATCGCCGCCCACAAGGAGCTGAGGCCCCTGCTGCACGGCGGCACGGTCGTCCGCGGGGACCATCCCGACCCGGCGCTGTGGGTGCACGGCGTGGTGGCCCCCGACCGCTCCCGTGCCGTCTACGCGCTCGTGCAGACGGCGACCAGCCCGAACATCTCGCCGGGCAGGATCCGGCTGCCAGGCCTCGACGTTGCCGTCGGTTACCGCATATCTCCGCTGGCCCCGGGCGACCGCGGAGGGAGGTACGCGACGGAGCGGCTGTCCTGGTGGGGCGGGGGAGTTGAGCTGCCGGGACGGGTGCTGTCGACGCTCGGCATCCAGGCTCCCGCACTGTTCCCGGACAGCCTGCTGCTCATCGATGTCAGGGCCGTCAGGGATGCCGAGAACACTGCGAAGGAGGGAACGCGCCGATGATTCGCACCGCCACACCCGAGGACGTTCCCGAGATCGTGGCCATGATCCGCGAACTCGCCGAGTACGAGAAGGCACTGCACGAGGTGGAGGCGACGGAGGAGCACATCCACCGCGCCCTCTTCCGCGACAGCCCGGCGGCCTTCGCCCACATGGCGGAGACCGATGGCCGGACCGAGGGCTTCGCCCTCTGGTTCCTCAACTTCTCGACCTGGCGCGGTGAGCACGGCATATATCTGGAGGACCTCTACGTCCGCCCGGAGGCGCGCGGCCGCGGCCACGGCAAGGCGCTCCTGACCGAACTGGCCCGCATCTGCCGCGATCGCGGCTACACCCGCCTGGACTGGTCGGTCCTCGACTGGAACACCCCGTCCATCGACTTCTACCGCTCGCTCGGCGCGGTGCCGATGGACGAGTGGACGGGCTTCCGGCTGACGGGGGAGGCGCTGGACGGGCTGGGCGTACGGGCGGAGGGCCCGTAGGTGGAGGTCCCGTAGGAGAGAAAGGGGAGTATATGAGAGGAAGGTGAGCGCTAGATCCGGGGGAAGCGGGCCTGGAGGTCCCACAGGACGGGGTTCTGGGCGAGATCGTCGTGCATGTCGGTGAGGTCGGCGATCAGGTCGTGCAGGAAGTCGCGGGCCTCGCGGCGCAGCTCGGAGTGGCTGAAGCTGAGCGGCGGTTCGTCCTCCGGCAGCCAGTCGGCCGTGATGTCCACCCAGCCGAAGCGGCGCTCGAACCGGAGCCGGTCGGCCGACTCGGTGAAGTCCAGTTCGGCGTGGTGGCGGAGGTGCGAGCGGCTGCCGCGCGGATCGAGGTCGAGCTGCTCGACGATGTCGCACAGCGCCCACGCGAAGTCGAGTACGGGCACCCATCCCCAGGCTGTGGACAACTCGCGGTCCTCGGCGGTGTCGGCGAGGTACACATCGCCGCAGAACAGGTCGTGGCGCAAGGCGCGTACATCCGCCGTCCGGTAGTCCGTCTGCGGCGGATCCGGGAAGCGGTGGGAGAGGGCGTAGCCGAGGTCGATCACGTGGGGATGGTGTCATGGGCGGCGTGGCCCGGGCGGGCCCGGGCCCGCCCGCTGGTTGTCGCCGTCACAGCGCCCGGCGGCCCGGCGGCGACGATCCCGGGAGCGGGAGCGGGGCCCCGGGGCTCGCGGAGGCCGGTGCCCCCGCCGGGCTTTCGCTGAGCCCGCACCCCTCAGAACCCGAAGGGGCCGGTGGCCTCATGGCTGCCGGCCTCGCCCCGGGCGGCGTCGTCGGCCTGCCGACTCGACCACCGAGCCCTTCAGGATTCAGCCACCGAGTTCTTCAGAACTCGACCACCGAGCGCAGTACTTCGCCGCGGCCCATCTTCGCGAACGCCTCCTCGATGTCGTCGAGGCCGATCGTCTCGCTGACGAAGGCGTCCAGGTCCAGCCGCCCCTGCAGATACAGATCGATCAGCATCGGGAAGTCGCGGGACGGCAGGCAGTCGCCGTACCAGGAGGACTTCAGCGCGCCGCCGCGCCCGAAGACGTCCAGCAGCGGCAGCTCCAGCTTCATCTCGGGCGTGGGCACGCCGACGAGGACGACCGTGCCCGCGAGGTCGCGGGCGTAGAAGGCCTGGCTGTATGTCTCGGGGCGGCCCACCGCGTCGATGACGACATCCGCTCCGAACCCGCCGGTCAGCTCCTGGACGGCCTTGACCGCGTCCGCCGTACGGCCGTTGACGGTGTGGGTCGCGCCGAGTGAGCGGGCCAGTTCCAGCTTCCGGTCGTCCACGTCCACCGCGATGATCCTCGCGGCGCCCGCCAGCCGTGCCCCGGCGACGGCCGCGTTGCCGACCCCGCCGCAGCCGATCACCGCGACCGAGTCACCGCGCCCGACGTTGCCGGTGTTGATCGCCGCGCCGAGACCGGCCATCACGCCGCAGCCGAGCAGGCCGGCGGCGGCCGGGGAGGCGGCCGGGTCGACCTTCGTGCACTGCCCGGCCGCGACGAGCGTCTTCTCGGCGAAGGCGCCGATGCCGAGCGCGGGGGAGAGCGGGGTGCCGTCGGCCAGCGTCATGGGCTGGGCGGCGTTGTGCGTGGCGAAGCAGTACCACGGTCGGCCGCGCGTACAGGCACGGCACTGGCCGCACACCGCGCGCCAGTTGAGGATCACGAAGTCCCCGGGCGCCACCTCCGTGACACCCTCGCCGACCGACTCCACGACGCCCGCCGCCTCGTGGCCGAGCAGGAACGGGAACTCGTCGTTGATGCCGCCCTCCCGGTAGTGCAGGTCGGTGTGGCACACGCCGCACGCCCGCACCTTTACGACCGCTTCGCCCGGACCCGGGTCCGGCACCAACACCGTCTCGACCCGGACCGGCTCGCCCTTGCCCGAAGCCACTACACCGCGCACCTGTTGAGTCATGTCGATCAGCGTAGATCGGGTTGACCCGTAACAGAACGGTGCGCACCGGGGAGCGTGAGCGGTTCCAGGGTCATGTGGGGACGCTGGCGGCTTGCCGCCGCGCGGGCCCGTGGCGCGCGAGGCGCCCACGCGTCATACGGTCGCGCGAGAGGAGGGCTCGCGCATCGCACATCGCGTGAAGCCGAGCGCGCCACGGGCCGGACGGCGAGCGCGTCAGACGTTGACGCCGAA
>NZ_LIQY01000013.1 GCF_001418495.1 Streptomyces pathocidini
CCAAAACGGAAGGACTTTTCAAAGGAACCTCGCCCCAGACCATCACGGCCCGGAGACGGGGTATCAACATATCTGGCGTTGACTTTTGGCACGCTGTTGAGTTCTCAAGGAACGGACGCTTCCTTCGTACTCACCCTCTCGGGCTTTCCTCCGGGCTTCCCTTCGGTGTTTCCAACCTTACCAGATTCTCACCGTGGTCTTTTACGACCCGATTTCTCGATCTGATTGGCCGTTGGAGGGCCAGAAAACACTCCTGCGGAATTCAATTCCGGCTGGAGTGCAGTGGATTCTAGTTCCTGCGATGGGGCCTGTCCAGCTCCCCGCAACCGTTCGAATCTACCTCCCCGTTCCACCCGTGTCAACGGGTTTCCTGGGGCGAAGAGGACAGTAGCAGGTCATGGGCGCTCGACGCACATCATGCGCCCTCGCATCACCCGCGAAGGGATCAAGGGAACGTCGACGGCGGGGACTCGAGGGATTCGAGCTCGATGCCGGGGGCCGCGAGGACGACGTCGCCGGCGATGTGCACGGCGTACTGCTCGCCGGTGTCCAGCTCGCTGACCTGGTACTCGTCCACGGCCAGCGGGCCGTTGTCAGTGGCGTGTGCTTCGCTCTTCAGCAGCGCCCAGGACTGGTCGAGGGTGCGCGGAGCGAGCACGGGGTCGGTGAAGGAGACGAGGCGGAGGCGGACCGCGGGGGCGCCGGGGGTGAGACGCAGGAGGCGAGTGGTGGCTACGAGGAAAGCGGGGGAGGTTCCGGTGAAGGAGTGGGCGCGCGCGTTGCCCTCGGTGGCGTGGGCGCCGGTGGGGTCGGTGCGGACCCAGGTGACGCCTTCGAGCGCCGCGCCGCGTACCTGCCAGTCGCCGGCGTGGAGTTCGAGACGGATGGGACGGCCGAGTTCGTCGGTGGTGAGGTCGACGGAGCCGGAGTGATCGCCGGTGGGGGTGGTGATCTGCGAGACGTAGCGCCAGCCGGAGGGGCCGGGGGCGCAGTGGAAGTGTTCTTCCGCGAGGGGGGTGTGGTCGTGGGGATCGTGGCGGGAGTAGCGGCCGCGGGGCATGGTGTGGTCCTTGACGGGCCGGGCCCCCGCTGGTGGCGGGGGCCCGGTCTCATCGGCTGGGTGCTGACCTGCTGGCTGTGGTCAGTAGCGGTAGTGGTCGGGCTTGTACGGACCCTCGACCGGGACGCCGATGTAGGCGGCCTGCTCCGGGCGGAGCGTGGTCAGCCTGACGCCGAGGGCGTCGAGGTGGAACCGGGCCACTTTCTCGTCCAGGTGCTTGGGCAGCACGTAGACACCGATCGGGTACGCCTCGGGCTTGGTGAAGAGCTCGATCTGCGCGATGGTCTGGTTCGCGAAGGAGTTGGACATCACGAACGACGGGTGACCGGTGGCGTTGCCGAGGTTCAGCAGACGGCCCTCGGAGAGCACGATGATCTTCTTGCCTTCGGGGAACGTCCAGGTGTGGACCTGTGGCTTGACCTCGTCCTTGACGATGCCGGGGATCGCCGCGAGGCCGGCCATGTCGATCTCGTTGTCGAAGTGGCCGATGTTCCCCACGATGGCCTGGTGCTTCATCTTGGCCATGTCCGCGGCCATGATGATGTCCTTGTTGCCGGTCGTGGTGACGAAGATGTCGGCCGTCTCCACCACGTCGTCCAGGGTGGCGACCTGGTAGCCGTCCATCGCCGCCTGCAGCGCGCAGATCGGGTCGATCTCGGTGACGATGACCCGGGCGCCCTGGCCGCGCAGCGACTCGGCGCAGCCCTTGCCCACGTCGCCGTAGCCGCACACGACCGCGGTCTTGCCGCCGATGAGGACGTCGGTGGCGCGGTTGATGCCGTCGATCAGCGAGTGGCGGCAGCCGTACTTGTTGTCGAACTTCGACTTCGTCACGGCGTCGTTGACGTTGATCGCCGGGAAGAGCAGCGTGCCGGCCTGCTGCATCTCGTAGAGGCGGTGGACGCCGGTGGTGGTCTCCTCCGTCACGCCGCGGATCTCGGAGGACAGCTGCGTCCACTTCTGCGCGTTCTCGCCCAGGGTGCGGGTCAGCAGCTGGAGGATGAGGCGGTACTCGTCGTTGTCCGCGGTGGCGGCATCCGGGACGGCCCCGGCCTTCTCGAACTCCACGCCCTTGTGGACCAGGAGCGTGGCGTCACCGCCGTCGTCCAGGATCATGTTCGGACCGCCGGTGGCGGTGTCCGGCCAGGTCAGCGCCTGCTCGGTGCACCACCAGTACTCCTCCAGCGTCTCGCCCTTCCAGGCGAAGACCGGAACGCCCTGGGGCTTCTCGGGGGTGCCGTTCGGGCCGACCGCGATCGCGGCGGCGGCGTGGTCCTGGGTGGAGAAGATGTTGCAGGAGGCCCAGCGCACCTGCGCGCCGAGCGCGACGAGGGTCTCGATGAGCACGGCGGTCTGCACCGTCATGTGCAGGGAGCCGGTGACGCGGGCGCCCGCGAGCGGCTGCGCGGCGGCGTATTCCTCGCGGATCGCCATCAGACCGGGCATCTCGTGCTCGGCGAGGGTGATCTCCTTGCGGCCGAAGGCGGCCAGGGACAGGTCGGCGACCTTGAAGTCCTGACCGGTGGCGGCTGTGGTCATACGGGCTGCTCCTCGTGGGTTCGAGCGAGAGTGGACACGGCTTGTCCGCGGCACCGGACACACGGGTCCCGGGGCCGCAGCCAGTCCGTCGGAGGCCCTCTCTCCCTCGGTCGGTCCGCAGGGCGAACCGCCCGACCGCCATCAGCAGCGACGTCTGTCTGGTCACGAATCTACACCGATCGTCTTCACGCGCCCCAGCCCGCGGGGGGTCTCCGCCCCTTGATTGCAGGGGATTTGTCCATTTCCGGGCGTCCCACCACGGACTTTGTTCCACGACGCGCGTATTGCAGGATGCGTCGAGGCGCGAGAAAACTCGCACGTTCGCGCTCGCACCGCTCTAAGGAGAACCACGTGACCAGTCCGGCTGATCCCCCCACGGCCGCGGGGTCGAGTGGGCAGGGGCTGAAGCTGCTTGCAGTGACGGCCTGTCCCACGGGCATCGCCCACACCTATATGGCAGCGGAGAAGCTGTCCCAGGCCGCCGAGTCCCTCGGCCACCGGATGAAGGTGGAGACGCAGGGCTCGATCGGGGCCGAGAACGTCCTGACGGACAACGATGTCAGCGACGCGGACGGCATCATCATCGCCGCCGACAAGGACGTCGACCGCAGCCGGTTCGTCGGCAAGCGGGTGCTGGTCGTCGGTGTCGCCGAGGGGGTGCACAACCCGGAGCGGCTGATCGAGCAGGTGCAGAGCGCGCCGGTCTACCGGGGTGAGGGCTCCGCTGCGGCCGGTGCGGGCGCGAGCGGCAAGGCCGGCGCCAAGGAGCGGAGCACCACGTACAAGGCACTGATGAACGGCGTCTCGTACATGATCCCGTTCGTCGTGGTCGGCGGGCTGCTGATCGCGGTGTCGCTGGCGATCGGCGGTACGCCGCAGGCCGACGGCGGTCTGGTCATTCCCGACGGGTCGTTCTGGAAGCACGTCAACGACATCGGCGTCATCGGCTTCACGCTGATGATCCCGATCCTCTCCGGCTACATCGCGTACGCCATCGGCGACCGGCCCGCGCTCGTGCCGGGCATGATCGGCGGCTGGATAGCCAACACCGGGGCGCTGTACGACTCCAAGTCGGGTGCGGGCTTCATCGGTGCGATCGTCACCGGTTTCCTCGCGGGCTACCTGGTCCTGGCGATCAAGAAGGTCAAGGTCCCGAAGTTCGTCCAGCCGATCATGCCGATCATCGTGATCCCGATCGTCGCGACGACCGCGCTCGGCCTGTTCTTCATCTATGTGATCGGCAAGCCGATCTCCTGGGTGTTCGAGAACCTCACCGGCTGGCTGGGCGGGCTGACCGGCACCAGTGCGGCGCTGCTGGGCATCATCCTGGGCCTCATGATCGCGTTCGACATGGGCGGCCCGGTCAACAAGACGGCGTTCCTCTTCGGCGCCGGTCTGGTCTCGAAGAACCCCGAGATCATGGGTATGTGTGCGGCAGCCATCCCGGTTCCGCCGCTCGGCCAGGGCCTCGCGACGCTGATCCGCCGCAAGCTCTTCACCGAGCAGGAGCGGGAGACGGGCCTCGCGGCGCTGTTCATGGGCTTCTTCGGTATCACCGAGGGTGCGATCCCGTTCGCCGCTGCCCGGCCGGCCCGGGTCATTCCGGCGAACATGCTGGGTGGCGCGGTGGCCGGTGCGATCGCGGGCCTGGCGGCGGTCAAGGACTCGGTGCCGCACGGCGGCCCGATCGTGGCGGTGCTCGGCGCGGTCGGCGGTGTGCCGATGTTCTTCGTCGCGGTCGTCATCGGTTCCGTGGTGACCGGGGTCGCGACCGTGGCGTTCATGGTCCTGGGCAAGGGCGGCGCCGGTGCGAAGGCCGACGCTGCCGCCGCGGAGGCGCCGGAAGCGGGGGCGCCCGCGCCGGAGCCGGTGTTGGCCGGGGTCGGCGTCGGTACGGGAGCGGGTTCGGCCCCGGAGCGGGTCGGCGCGGCTCCGGCTCGTACGAGCACGGCCACGGCAGCCACGGCCACGGCGACCATCGCGGAGCCCGCCGAGGACGAGGTGCTGTCCGGGCACCTGTCCGCGCAGACGGTCAGCGAGCAGCTGGACGCGGACAACAAGGACGCCGCGATCCGGGAGATGGCCGCGATGCTGGCCACCACCGGCAAGGTCGCGGACGTCGACGGGCTGGTGCGGGCGGCGTTCGCGCGTGAGGACCAGGGCACGACGGGGCTCGGCGAGGAGATCGCCATCCCGCACGCCAAGACCGACGCCGTGACGGCTCCGGTCGTGGGCTTCGCACGCTCGGCCGAGGGCATCGAGTGGGGCTCGCTGGACGGCACCAAGGCGAAGCTCATCTTCATGATCTCCGTGCCCCAGGAGGCGGCGGGGGACGAGCATCTGCGGATTCTCGCCCTGCTGTCGCGGAAGCTGATGGACACCGGCTTCCGGGAGCGGTTGACAGCCGCCGAGGGCAAGCCGGAGATCCTGCGGGTGCTGGGCGAGATCAAGTAGCACCCGGGCACAGCAGAGCCGGAAAGGGCGAAGGCCCCCGCACCCGCGGGGGCCTTCGCCCTTCCACAGCTGACTGGCCGGTTTCCCAGCAGCTGACCGGCCGGTTTCCCGGCCGAGCGGCCAGGCGCCTCAGTGGGCCTCGGGACCGGGTCCGCCCGGCGTCTTGGCCGGGTCGGGGCCCACGGCGGCCGCCGCCTCGTCGTAGAGGTCCGGCTCCAGGTAGATCACGCGGGCGATCGGCACGGCCTCGCGGATGCGCGCCTCGGCGGCGTTGATCGCGGCCGTCACGTCGGCGGCCGTGGAGTCGCCCGGTACGGCGATCTTGGCCGCGACGAGGAGCTCCTCGGGGCCGAGGTGCTGGGTGCGCATGTGGATGAGGCGGGTGACCGTGGAGCCGTCGACGACGGCCTCGCTGATCCGCTCCGCGGTGTCGGGTCCGGCCGCCTCGCCGAGGAGCAGGGACTTGGTCTCGGCGGCGAGGACGAGGGCGATGAGGATCAGCAGGGCGCCGATGCACAGCGTGCCGATGCCGTCCCAGACGCCGTCGCCGGTGGCGAGCGCCAGGCTGACACCGGCCAGCGCCAGGATCAGGCCGACGAGTGCGCCGAGGTCCTCCAGCAGGACGACGGGCAGCTCGGGCGCCTTGGCGCGGCGTACGAACTGGGTCCAGGACTGGCGTCCGCGCAGCGTGTTGGACTCCTGGATGGCCGTGCGGAAGGAGAAGGCCTCGGCGATGATCGCGAAGACGAGGACGCCGATGGGCCAGTACCAGTCCTTGATCTCGTGCGGGTGCTTGATCTTCTCGTAGCCCTCGTAGAGGGCGAACATGCCGCCGACCGAGAAGAGCACGATCGAGACGAGGAAGGCGTAGATGTAGCGCTCGCGGCCGTAGCCGAAGGGGTGCTCGGGGGTCGCGGCGCGCTTGGCCTTCTTGCCGCCGACGAGCAGCAGCGCCTGGTTGCCGGAGTCCGCGAGCGAGTGGACGCCTTCGGCGAGCATCGAGGACGAGCCACTGAAGGCGAACGCCACGAACTTCGCTGCGGCGATGGCCAGGTTGGCGCCCAGCGCCGCCACGATCGCCTTGGTTCCGCCAGATGCACTCATGAGTGCCGAGTGTCCCTTCCGTCGACCGGGAGCCTTTGCTCCGCCTTTACAGGGCGGACATTCTTGCAGCCCCGCCGCCCGGCCTCCGCCGCCGGGGCACGCTCCGGCACCACCCGGCCGCAGCCGGGGCGGTCACACGACGACGGTGGCCCGGAAGACCGTTCCCTCGCCGGTGAGTTCGACCTCCTCGTCCGCTGCCACGAAGGCCGACTCGCCCTGGGTTAGCGGCAGTTCGGCGCCCTCGCGCGAACCGCCCCCGCCCGAGCCGCCCTCACCGGAGCCGGAGCCGGGGCGCGCCCGCAGCAGCGCCGTGCCCGCGGTGCAGAGGAGGATCTGCGGGGTGCCGGAGGGGATGCGGCGCGGCGCGGCGCCGCCGGCCAGGGCGTAACGGGAGAGCCGGAACTCGTCGATCGGCGTCTCGTACGTCTCCTCGCCGTCGACGGCCTCGGGGCGCAGGACGTCCGGGGCGGTGGGCTCGAAGCGGACGATGCGCAGGAGTTCGGGCACGTCGACGTGTTTGGGGGTAAGGCCACAGCGCAGCACGTTGTCGGAGTTGGCCATGATCTCGACGCCGAGGCCGCCGAGGTAGGCGTGCGGGACGCCGGCGCCGAGGAAGAGGGCCTCGCCGGGCTGGAGTTGGATGTAGTTGAGCAGCATCGCGGCGATGACGCCGGGGTCGCCGGGGTAGTGGCGGGCGATGGCGGCGTAGGCGGCGTACGCGTGCTGGTGCGGGCCCTCGACGGCGGCGAGCCGTTCCGCGGCCGCGGCGGCCTGCTCGACGGACTCGGCCATCGCCGCCTGGTCGGCGGTGAGGACGGCGGTCAGCACCTCGCGCAGCGCGTCCTTCTCGGGGCGGGCGTGCAGGATGTCGACGTACGGCTTGAGCGAGTCGACCTCCAGGGCGGCGAGCAGCTCGGCCGCCTCTTCCTCGCGGCGGAAGCCGCAGAGCCCGTCGAAGGGCGTGAGGGCGCAGATGAGTTCGGGCTTGTGGTTGGCGTCCTTGTAGTTGCGGTGCGGGGCGCCGATCGGAACGCCGCGGTCCTCCTCGTCGGCGAAGGCGGCCTTGGCCTGGGCGAGGTCGGGGTGAACCTGGAGGGAGAGCGGGGAGCCGGCGGCCAGGAGCTTGAGCAGGAAGGGCAGCCGGGGGCCGAACCGCGCGGTGGCGGCCGCGCCGAGCTCGCGGGCGGGGTCGGCCGCGATCACCTCGGAGAGGGCCGCGGGGCCGCTACCGCGCTCGACCCGGGAGGGGGCGCCGGGGTGCGCGCCCATCCACAGCTCGGCCTGCGGCTCGCCGGTCGGCTCGGTGCCCAGCAGCTGCGGGATGGCGGTGGTGGAGCCCCAAGCGTAGGGGCGCACGGTGTTGGCGAGGCGGTCCATGGGGTGCGGTTCCTGACTGTGCAGCGGTGGTGCGGACGGGGGCCCTGGCGGGCGGTGCGTTGTACGGCTACGGGTCGCGACGGCGGATCGTCATCGGTCCTCGGGGCGGGTCATCGGTCCCTCGAGGCGAGGGCGAGGTAGACGGCGGCGAAGTCGGCGACGGCGAAGAGTTCCGCGACGGCCTCAAGGCGGCCGCTGCCCTCGGAGGGTTCGAGCTCGCTGACGGGGGTGTCGTGGGTGAGGGCGAGTTCGCGGGCGGCGGGGGTCGCCGAGTGGCGGTCGAGTTCGGCGCTCTCGCGGAGCAGCACCACGCGCGCGTGGAGGGCCTGCGGGTCCTCCACGCGGTCGCGGAAGAAGTCGTCCGGGTCGGCGCCCGCGGCGAAGGCCCCGGAGAGGAGCGTGCCGTGGGCGACCAGGGCGTCGGGCAGTTCGGCGGCGAGCGCCGGGCGACCGGCGACGGCCCCGAGCACGCGCGCGAAGTGCCGGCCCGCGACGCCCGCGGCGGGCCCCTCGCTCCACAGCAGGGGCAGCGCGTCGGCGAGTTCGACCGCGAGGGTCTTGGCCGGGTTGCTGTACGTGGCGATGGCGGGCCCGCAGCGTTCAGCGGTGCGGTCGAGCCGGTCGGCGACGGCCTGGATGGCGGGCTGCGCGGCGGGGAACAGGCCGATCCGGTCGAGGAGGACGAGCAGCGGGGTGAGCAGGGCCCACAGGGTGCCGGGCGGCTCGGCCTCGGGCGCGGGGCGCAGCCCGGTGGCCGGGAGCGGCTGGTCCTCGGGCACTTCCTCGTACGGCCCGGGGGCGAGGGGCACGACCAGGCCTCGCCTGCCACCCGCGTCCTCGGTGAGCGGGGAGCGGGGCGGGGCGACGGTCACGACGGAGCAGCCGCGGCGGTAGGCCTGCTCGACCAGGGCGGACAGGCCTGGTTCCGTGCCGTCGGTGGTGAGGACAAGCAGCAGGTCGAGGGGGCCGGCCCAGCCGGGCAGGGCCCACAGCAGGGCGCCGGGTGCGGCAAGGGCGCCGGTGGGGCGGATCAGGGTGACCGGGATGTTGCCGCCGCCGAGCGCAGACAGCAGGTCGGCGATGCAGCCGGTGGTGGCGCCGGAGCCGGCGACGAAGAGCGCGCGGGGGCGGCCGTCGGGCTTGAGGTCCGCGAGGCCGGACTCGGCGGCGGCTCGGGTGGCCGTGCGGACCCGGGCTCCGGATTCCGCCGCGCCGCGCAGCAGGCCGCGGGGGTCGGCGCGCCCCAGGGCTTCGGGGGCGTCGAGCAGCGACTCGTCGAGCATCTGGGTGGAGCCTCCGATCGCCGGTGGTGTCTGGCTCGGGCCGGGCGGCCGGTCAGGCCGGGCGGCGGGCCTCGTCGACGAGCAGGACGGGGATGCCGTCGCGGATCGGGTACGCCAGGCCGCAGTCCGCCGCGGTGCACACCAGCTCCACGGCGTCGCCCGAGGAGGCCTCGCGGAGCGGGGCGTGGCACGCCGGGCAGGCGAGGATCTCCAGGAGACCGGCTTCGAGCGGCATGGGTTGTTCCCTTCGGACGGCCCTCCCGCGCTCGGCGCGGGGAGGAGGGTTCGGCCTGGCCAGCGTACCGCCGGGCCGCGCTCGGAGCGCGGCCCGGGCGGCGGGGAGGACGGGCGCGGGGCCTCCGGGAGGGGGCCGCCCTCTCGGGCGGTCGGGTAGGCCCCGGGCCGTCAACGGGCCGATCAGGCGCGGACGATCGAGAGGACCTCGTCGCGGACCTTCGCGACGGTGGCCGTGTCGCGGGCCTCGACGTTGAGGCGCAGCAGCGGCTCGGTGTTGGAGGGGCGGAGGTTGAACCACCAGTCGGCGGCGGTGACGGTGAGTCCGTCCAGCTCGTCCAGCTCGACGTCCTGACGGCCCTCGTAGGCGGCCCTGACGGCGGCGGCGCGGCCCGCCTGGTCCTCGACGGTGCTGTTGATCTCGCCGGAGGCGGCGTAGCGGTCGTACTCCGCGACCAGCTGGGAGAGCGGGCCCTGCTGGCCGCCGAGCGCGGCGAGGACGTGCAGGGCGGCGAGCATGCCGGTGTCGGCGTTCCAGAAGTCGCGGAAGTAGTAGTGCGCGGAGTGCTCGCCGCCGAAGATCGCTCCCGTGCGGGCCATCTCGGCCTTGATGAAGGAGTGGCCCACGCGCGTACGGACGGGGGTGCCGCCGTTCTCCTTGACGACCTCGGGGACGGACCAGGAAGTGATGCAGTTGTGGATCACCGTGCCGCCGCCGTGCTTGGCCAGCTCGCGGGCGGCGACGAGGGCGGTGATCGCGGAGGGGCTGACCGGGTCGCCGTTCTCGTCCACGACGAAGCAGCGGTCGGCGTCGCCGTCGAAGGCGATGCCGATGTCGGCTCCGGTCTCGCGGACCTTGGCCTGGAGGTCGGTGATGTTCTTCGGGTCGAGGGGGTTGGCCTCGTGGTTGGGGAAGGTGCCGTCCAGCTCGAAGTACATCGGGACGAGGTCGACCGGCAGGCCCTCGAAGACGGTGGGGACGGTGTGGCCGCCCATGCCGTTGCCCGCGTCGACGACGACCTTGAGGTGGCGCATGGTGCTGAGGTCGACGAGCGAGCGCAGGTGGGCGCCGTACTCGGCGAGGACGTCCCGGCCGCTGATGGTGCCGGGGCCGGCGGCGGGCTCGGGGGCGCCGGACTCGGCCCACTCCTCGACCAGGGCGCGGATCTCGGCGAGGCCGGTGTCCGCGCCCACGGGGCTGGCGCCGGCCCGGCACATCTTGATGCCGTTGTACTGGGCGGGGTTGTGGCTGGCGGTGAACATGGCGCCGGGCAGGCCGAGTTGGCCGCTGGCGAAGTACAACTCGTCGGTGGAGCACAGGCCGATCTCGGTGACGTCCACGCCGCGCGCGGCCGCGCCGCGGGCGAAGGCGCGCGAAAGGCCGGGCGAGGAGGGCCGCATGTCGTGGCCGGTGACGATCGCGTCCGCGCCGGTCACCTGGACGAAGGCGGCGCCGAACAGCTCGGCCAGCGGCTCGTCCCACTGGTCCGGGACCACGCCGCGCACGTCGTAAGCCTTAACGATCTGCGACAAGTCGGGCACGATGCACGCCTCCTGGAATTGGTACGGTCCCCGGTCAGGGCCGGTCGGGCCCCACGGCAGCACAGTACCCGGCAGGGCTCAGGACTCCGGCGAGCGCAGTACGCGGAGGTGGCCGCGGCGCGCGACCTCCATCGGGTCCGCCTCCCGGCCGCTGGGCCCGACGGCGCCCGCGGCGCGCGACTGGGGGCGGGCCGCCTCCCGTACGGCGTTGGCGAGCGCTTCGAGGTCGTCGCCGGTGGGACGGGGAGGGCCGGAGTCGACGGCGAGGCGTACGACTTCCCAGCCGCGGGGGGCGGTCAGGCGCTCGGAGTGCTCGGCGCACAGGTCGTAGCAGTGCGGCTCGGCGTAGGTGGCGAGCGGTCCGAGGACCGCGGTCGAGTCCGCGTAGACGTACGTCAGGGTCGCGACGGCGGGGCGGCCGCACGCAGTGCGCGAACAGCGACGTACAGGGCTCACGACGTTGGACGGTACCGCACTCTTGAGCGGGCCGCGACGACTCTCCAAGAGCTCACACCGCCGTGTCGTTCGGGTGGCCACGACACCTCTGACCTGCGGACACCCGCGTTGACCTGCACGGAGGCGAGGAGCCGCGGAAACCCCCGAGAACGATTCCGGTCACCACTCGAAGCAAATAGTGCTATTCGCCCCGAGATGCCCGCTTCAACAAGCGATCAGAAACGGGCACAACTATGGCTGGAATGTTCATCTGCCGACATGGCGCGGGGTGCCCGGCCTGCGCCTCCGGGGCCGGGGCGGACGGCTACCCTCTGAGGTGATGGACAGCCCCGTACCCCCACGACCGCCCGAGCCGCGGCCCCGACGGCGCGACCGCCACGGTCGCGGCATGCGCGGCCCGATCGCTCCGCCGCAGGTGCCGCTCTCGGCCAGCAGGGGCGAGGCGTTCGTCGACCTCGTCCACGACTCCGTCGACCGGCTGGAACGGCGCTGGCCGCAGCTGTCCGACGTCGAGTTCACGGTGCGCGAGGTGCCGCCGCCCGGCCGGCCCGACGACGCCCAGGAGGGCGGCTGGGACGGGGAGTCGGTGCCGCTGGGCCGCCTGCTCTCCGCACACGGGAACCAGCCCGCGCGGATCGTGGTCTACCGGCGCCCAGTCGAGATCCGCACCAAGAGCCGGGACGAGCGCGCGCTGCTGGTCCACGAGGTCGTGGTCGAGCAGGTCGCCGAACTCCTGGGCCTGGCGCCCGAGTCGGTCGACCCGCGCTACGGGCAGGACTGACGGCGACCCGCCCTCTGCGGCGGCGGCCCGCCCCTGCGGGCCGGACCGCCCCTGGGATCCCGTCAGTTCGTCAGCAGCGACAGGTCCTGGCCCGCGTCCGGGACCTCCACCGTGCCCCGGTCGTCGGGCAGCGTCTGGATCGTGAACAGCGGCACGCCGCCCTCGGGGAGCTCCAGCGTGCGGGAGGCGTGGACGGGCCCGCCGGACTCGCGCACCACCGTGACCGCGTAACTGCCCTTGGCTCCGGCGGGGACCGGCGGCGTGACCGAGAGGGTCGTACCGCCCTTGACCGTGTACGACTTGGTGGCAGCGGTGCCGCCGTCGCTGCCGGCCGAGGAGATGACCGTGACCTTCGCGCTCCGGCCCGGGGCCACCAGGTCGAGGGTCGTGCCCTTGGCGCGGTTGTCCGCCGCGGTGGCACGCGTCTCGATCGGTGCCGTGGCGGGGATGAACGCGATCTCCTGCTTGGCGCCCTTGCCGCGGGTGACGCGCAGGGCCGCGACGAACGGGGCGCTGCTGTCGCCCTCCGGGGTCAGCAGCAGGGAACCGGGCTCGCCCTTGGTGACGTCGCGGAGGTCCACAGCCGTGACCATCCCGCTGCGCGCGTTCAGCGTCTCGTGCCCGGCCGGGGTGATCTGGCCGGACGGGCCCGAGAGCCGCACCTTCAGGTCGGCGTCCGCCGCCCCGGTGGCCATCGCGATCAGTTGCACGGAGGTAGCGTCCTTGGGGATGCCGGGCAGCACCGCGGTGCCCGACGGGTCGGCCGCCGACGCCAGCCAGTCGCCGCCGCGCTTGTCGTCCGAGGCCTGGACGGAGGCCCCGACCCGGCCCCCGCGCGCGACCACGTGCAGGACGGCGTCGGAGGTCGGCTCGGTGGTGAGCGTGGACAGCAGCACGGGCACGCTGGCGTGCGCCGGGACCGTGATCCCCTCCCCCGCCGGGGCCTTGAGGGCCCCGTCCTTGCCGTAGAGCTCGAGGTCGACGACGGCCGCCGAGTCGTCGGGGTTGGTCAGGTGGACGTAGTCCTGGCGGTCGCGGGCCGTGCTCGCGCCCGGGAACCAGAACTCGGTGTCCGGCGGGGTGCAGGCCGCGCCCAGCACCGCGCGGCCGCCGCCCGCGCTGATCACGGTGGTCTGCTGGGCGCTCCAGCCGGGTGCCAGGGCGCCGTCGGCGGTACCGACGAGGGCGGGGGCCTCCGGGTCGGACGTCTTGGCGTTGACGGGGCTGCCGGGCTCCTTGAGGGCCACGACCGGCTTGTCCTTGCCGGCCTTGGCGCCGCCGCCCTTGGCACCGGCCTCCTTCGTGAGGGCGGCCCGCAGCTCCGCGCTGCCCTTCTCGGCGGCCGTCCCCTTCCCCTTCGGGGTGAAGGAGGTGTACGTGGTCTCGGCGAGCTCGGAGGAGGAGGGCGCCGGGCACAGCAGCGTCGAGCGCTCCACGGGCAGCCGGGCCGCGGAGGCCGCCGAGGCGTCCGCGGCGCTGTCCGGCCCGGTCAGGGCGGCGACTCCGGTGACGGCCGCCAGGGCCGCGGCGGCGCCGATCAGGGACTGGGTCGTGCGGTTCACTGCTGGTCGCTCCCGTCGCGGCGGGGCCCGGCCTGCGAGCCGTCCCCGTACGTGGTGTCCCCGTAGGCCCCTTCGCCGTACGGGTGCTGCCCGTACGCGGCCGGGTCGTAGGCCACCGGGTCATACGTCCCGTCGCCCTGGGCGGGGTAGGTGCCGTACGGGTCGGCGTACTGGCCGCCGCCCTGGTACTGGCCGCCCTCATAAGTGCCGCTCCCGTACTGGGTGTTGTCGTACGGCCCGGTCTGATAGGCGCCCGCGTCGGCCGGATACTGCTCGGCCGCGCCCTGGTACGGGTCCTGGTACCGGCCCGCGTACGGGTCGTGTTGCTGCTGACCGGGCAAGGGGTTCACGGAGTACTCCTGTGCGCCCCACTCCCCGTACGGCTGCTGCTGCGGCACGGCGGCGTACGGGTCCTGGGCGGCGGCGCCGTCCGACTGCCCCTCGGCGAAAGCCTGCGGCGGGGCCTGTTGCGAGGCCTGTTGCGGGACCCCCTGCAGGGCCTGCCGCGCGCCCTGCTGGTGGCCTTCCGGGCCTGCGGAAGGCTCCGAATCCTCCGACGGCCCGCCCTGCGCGGCCTGTTCCGCCTCCGCGGCAGCCCGCAGGCGCCGGGCCCGGCGCCCCTCCCCCGCGACCGGCTGCGCCGGCACCGCGGCGGCCTCCGGCTCCGGCAGGTCGTCGTCGACGTCCCGGCGCCGCCCCGGCAGCGCCAGCACGAGGACGACGACCGCGAGCAGCCCCTGCGTCCACACCCACGCGGCACGGGTCAGCGGCGTCTCGTAGGCCAGGTCCAACCGGCCACCGCCCGCGGGCAGTTCGAAGCCCTGGGCCCAGCCGTCGACGGTGGTCGGGGTCAGCGGGGTGCCGTCGAGCGTGGCCTGCCAGCCCGGCGCGGCGCGGTCCGCGATGCGCAGGATCCGCCCCTCGGCGCCGGCGGGGATCTCGGTGTGCGCCTCGACGGGCCCGGCGCCCACGGGCACCGCCTCGCCCGCGCCGTCGCCGCCCCCGGCGGGCACGATGGTGGCGCGGGCGACCCGCCGGTCCACGCTCCACAGCGCGCTGCCGTCCTCCTGGCTGAGGCGGGTCAGGCCGGGGGTCGCGTCCAGCACCCGGCTCATCTCGCGGGGCGCGCCCCGCTGCACGAGCACATAGCGCACGGCGTAGCCGCCGAGCTGCCGCGTCTGGTCGGCGCCGGAGCCCGCGACGAGGTTGGCGACGATGCCGTCCAGGCGCGGGTCACCGCCGCCCGCGGCCAGTTCGGCGTCGCCGAGCCGGGCGCCGGAGCCGCGCACCAGCGCGTACGAGACCTCGGCGGCCTTCTCGCCGCCGATGACGAGCGTGCGGGCCTGGTCGCGCGTGCCGCTCTCCTCGGCGACGAACGCGGGCACCTGCACCGGGTCGCGCCGCTCGACCGGCCCGTCGGCGCCGCTGATCATCCAGCCGAAGGCGGCGATCAGCGGGGCGGCGGCGGCCGCGGCGGCGATCAGGCCCGCGACGGGCTGCCGCCAGCCGAAGTTCATCGCCGCGACTCGCTCGCGCGCCCCCTCGGCGCCGACCGTGGCCGCGGTGATCAGCGCGATGCCGTAGACGAGGGTGGCGGGCCCGGCCCACGCCGAGGCGCCCGCAAGCGCCGCGAACAGCAGGCCGGTGAGCGCCACCACCCAGGCCGTACGGATCGCCAGCTGCCGCTCGTCGCGCAGCAGGGCGGCCAGCCCGGCCAGCACGAGGCCGATCATCAGCAGCCCGCCGGTGGCCTTGGGGCCGCCGGGGCTGAGGGTGAGCAGGTCGAGCGCGGAGGCGGCGCCGGTGCCGTAGTCGAGCCCCGCCTCGCCGAAGAAGTCTGCGGGGCTGGTGAGCAGGGACAGCGACCAGGGCGCAAGGAGGACGACCGGCGTCAGGAGCGCGACGGCCAACCGCAGCCCGTACGCGGTGACATGGTCCTTCCGCCGGGCCCGCAGCGCGAGGAGCCCGCCGCCCAGCACGAGCGCGATCAGCCAGACGACGGGCGTGAAGGCTGTGGCGAAGGTCAGCAGCAGCGCGTACGCCCAGGCCGCGCGCCAGCTGGGCCGGGGCCCCTCGCCGCCGCTCTGCCGCGGCAGCCGCAGCCCGTTCGCGGCCACGCCCGCGCGGGCGATCAACGGCAGCAGGATGGCCAGGACGGCGGTGCCCAGCCTGCCCGCGGCGAGCGCGCCGGTGGCGGCGGGCAGGAAGGCGTACGCGACGCTCCCCCAGGCCCGCAGCAGCCGGGACTCGGTGAGCGGGCGGGCGGCGAAGTACGCGGTGAGCCCGGCGAGCGGCACCGAGCAGACCAGGAGCAGGGTGATCGCCAGGCCCGTGCTGCCGAACAGGACGGTGGCCAGGGAGGCGACGACGGCGAGGTAGGGCGGGGCCGCGTCGGTGGAGCCGACGCCGACCGCGTGCCAGCCCGCCGCGTACCGGGCCCACAGGTCCGAGGCGTCCTCGGGCGCGGGCAGCAGGGCGCCGCCGGCCAGCGCGCCGGAGCCCAGGAGGGCGCGGCAGGCGATGAGGGACACGAGCAGGAGGACGAGGAAGAGGACGGGGCCCGGCTTGCGGGCGATCCGCTTCAGCCGCGCGAACTGCTCGATCTCCAGGAACTCGGCGTCGTCCCCGCCGGGGCCCGACTCGACCGCGCCGTGCCGCCCGCCGGAGGCCAGTTCGGGCTCGGACCGCCCGACGAAGTTCCCGGCGACGGACTCGACGGTGGCCCGTACGGTCGCGCCGCGCGTGGGGAACAGCGGCCGCAGCTCGGCCGCCTCGACTATGGGTTTGCCGCGGTGCCTGCGCGCCGCCAGGACCCTGCCCGGCCGCAGCAGGACGCCGAAGAGGCCGGCCACCTCGTCCAGGGCCTGGCCCGGCACCTTCCCCACCAGATAGGCGAGGGTCCGCAGCAGGGTGCCCAGGATCAGCCGCAGCAGGACGTAAGGGAGCACCGCGCCGCGGGAGTTGACGAGCATCGTGTAGACGGCGCCCGCCTTGTCGACACGGTGCGGGTTGGCCGTCGAGCGGCCGACGCAGTCGATGGGACGGCGCTCGCGGGCGGACGCCTCGGCGTGCCGCACCACGGCGTCGGGGGCGATCAGGACACGGTGTCCGGCGGCGTGGGCGCGCCAGCACAGGTCGACGTCGTCGCGCATGAGGGGCAGCCGCCGGTCGAAGCCGCCGAGCTCCTCCCACACATCGCGCCGGACCAGCATGCCCGCGGAGGAGACGGACAGGACGGGCTTGACCTGGTCGTGCTGGCCCTGGTCCTGCTCGCGCCGGTCCAGACCGGTCCAGCGGCGGCCGCTGTTGGCGATCGAGACACCGACCTCCAGCAGCTGCCTGCGGTCGTACCAGCCGCGCAGCTTGGGCCCGATGACGGCAGCGGACGGGCTGGAGTCGGCGACCCGCAGCAGCTCGGCGAGCGCCTCGGGCTCGGGCGCGCAGTCGTCGTGCAGCAGCCACAGCCACTGGACCGGCTCGCCGTGCGGCAGCTCCGGCATCGCGTACGCCTCGTCGTGCCAGGTGCGCGAGACGGGGTCCCAGCCGCTGGGCCGCTTCAGATAGGGCAGGTCCTCCGGGGTCAGCACGCCGGCCGTGCGCACCGCCTCGTCGACGGCCGTGCCGAAGCCGCTGCGGCGGGCGAGGTGGAGGACCCGGTCCGGGCCGAGGGCGCCGGTCAGGAGCGCGGCCGAGTCGTCGGCGCTGCCGGTGTCGGCGGCGATGACGCTCTGCACCGGGCGCTCCTGGCCCGTCAGGCCGGCGAGGGCCTGCGGCAGCCAGCGCGCGCCGTCGTGGGAGACGAGCACGGCGGTGACGACATGCCGCGGGAACTCGGGAGCGGCGGTCCCGTAAGGGACCGTCGAGTGGCTGTGCACGGACATCGAGGTACGGGCCCTCCGGCCGGGGTACGGGGTCGCCCCGGAAGACTGCTGAGCGGTCTGCGGGTGGACGCGCGCCGCCCTCGGGGGTATTGGCGCGCCACGGTCGGGCCCCAGACTAACGGCTCGCCCGCGAGAGCCGAGCGGGTGTGCACAGCGGTCCGCCTCCCGCGCGGAGGGCGCGGGAGGCGGACCGGGGGTTTATGTCGCGGATGACCGCGTATAGCGGATGCCCCGCCTATAGGGGGCGTCTCGAGCATCCGGCCCCTCAGGAGGCGGGGCGGCCTGTCAGGTCAGGCCGGCCTCTAGGAGGCTGAGAACCTCCCTATAGGAGGCGGATCGGACCTCTGAGAGGCGGATCAGACCTCTGGAAGGCGGATCGGACCTCGAAACGCCGTCCGGGCGCCGGGTCAGACGGCCGCCTTCTTCAGGCGGCGGCGCTCGCGCTCGGAGAGGCCGCCCCAGATGCCGAAGCGCTCGTCGTTGGCGAGGGCGTACTCGAGGCACTCGGAGCGGACCTCGCAGGCCAGGCAGACCTTCTTCGCCTCACGGGTCGATCCCCCTTTCTCCGGAAAGAAGGACTCGGGATCGGTCTGGGCGCACAACGCGCGCTCCTGCCATCCGAGCTCCTCGTCCGCCTCCTCGACCAGCAGTTGCTGGAACAGCTCGGTCATGTGCGCCCCTCGTCAGTCTTCGCGTCCCCGTGGTGCTGCCGTTACCGATAGCGGCCGAACGACACGAGTGAAATTACAAGTATGTGATCTAGGCCAGTCAAGCCGAGATCTGCTATTAGGCCCCTTATTCACCCTGCGGAACCAAGGCGATGCGGAAAGTGTTCAAATCGCCATAAACCATCACAGCGCCAGAGCCCCGTCCGTGACCCAATCCTTGTGGAGAAGGACGCGGCCATCGTCCACCTCGTTGCGATCCGGCCACGGAAAACGAAGTGGATCACGCCAAGGTTACGAGAGGGTAATGAGGCCCCGAGGGCCCCGCTGCCCAGTGGTGGAGCGGTGGTTGGGCGGTTGTTGCGCCACCTCTCCGGACCCGGCACTGCACAAACCTTTCACCGGGGAAGCAACCGGAAGAGGTGAAGGGCTGTCACGCGACTGACCGCCAAGTTGACAGAGCGCGGGGCCAGCGGGTCCACTTGGTCGCATGCCAGTGATGCACGCGCCTTCGTTCCGGACCCGCCCCCGCGGGTTCCGCTGCGCTGTGCAGGCCCACTGTCGCTGTTCCAGCTGTTGACGCCACCGAGCTCCAGCCGCCTTCCCCAGCTCCGCCGCTGCCACCCGTACGCGCCGTGCGCGTCATGGCACTCCGCGGCGCCCCAGCACTTCAGCCGCTTCAGCCGAGGAACCCCCGCACATGAACAGCGACATCCAGATCGCCGGTGACCTGCTCGACGTCGCCCACCTC
>NZ_LIQY01000130.1 GCF_001418495.1 Streptomyces pathocidini
GCGCCCTCCTCCGCCAGCGCCCGCGCGACGGCCGCGCAGTCCTCGACGTCCACCACACCCCACTGGCCGCGCAACCGGTTGCGGTAGGCGCGCCCGTAGCCGCTCGAGCCGCCGTAGTTGACCTCGGCGACGCCGATGCCGCGGGAGGTGAAGTAGGCGATCTCCAGGTCGAGGACGAGCGGCGCGTGGTCCGTCGGGCCGCCGTGCGCCCACACCACGTACGGCGGTGGTTCGCCGGCCGGGACGGTGTGGTCGGGGTGGTGCGGCGGGTGGACGTAGGCGTGGATGTCCCGGCCGCCGGGGCCGGTGAAGACGCGGATCCGCGGCTCGGGGTAGTAGGCCGGGTCGACGGGGTCGTGGTGGCGCACGCCGATCACGCGCGTGTGGCCGGTGGCGGTGTCCAGTTCCACCACCTCGTACCCGCTGCGCGGGCTCGCGGCGACGCCGAACACCCGGGTGTCCTGGACGGCCAGGGTCGGGGACCAGGCGGTCCAGGGGCCCGGGGCGTCGCTCAGCTCGCCGGTCTCGGGGTCGAGTATCCCGAGGGCGGTCTCACCGCGGCCGTGCACCACGGCGATCGGCCCGGTGGGCAGCGGGGCGAACCAGGCGCTGCCGATCTTCCACAGCGGGCCGCCGAACTCCTCCTCGCGCGGGTGGAGTTCGCGCGCCTCGCCGTCCTCGGGCGAGACGCGGTGGAGGTTCCACCAGCCGCCGCGGTCGCTCGCGGCGAGCAGGGAGCCGTCCGGCGCCCACTCGACCTGGGCCACGGACTCCTCCGGGCCGCCGGCCGCCGTACGTACGCCCGTGAACGCGCCGTCCCGGGTGACCTCCGCGACCTTCACCACCGTCCCGTCCCAGGGCATGTTCGGGTGGTCCCAGGCCAGCCAGGCCGCCCGCCGCCCGTCCGGGGAGAGCTTCGGCCCGGTGACGAAGCGGTTCCGGTCGTCGGTCAGCTCCCGCACCGCCGTTCGGTCGCCGGCCGCCGAGCCGTCCAGCGGGACGGCCGCGGCCACCCGCCGTACGTCGGTGGGCGCCTCGCCGGTGAACTCCTCCAGCACGCACCACACTTCGCCCCGGTCGGCGTGGATCGTGGGATCCACCCAGCGCAGCCCACCGCCGACGGCCGAGACCGGGGTGAGCGGGCGGGGCTCGGGCGAGCCGGGCGCGTCCGGCTCGACGGCGTACAACCGCTGGTCGGCGAAGTCCACGAAGACGGCCAGCGGGCCGCCTTCAGGGCGCGGGACGGCCGCCCAGGGCCGGCCGCCGTACTCCATGACCCTGCTGCGCGCGTTCCACGGCGCGGGCAGCAGCGGCTCTTCGGCGCCGTCGGCCCGCCGCCGCACCAGCGCCCGGCGGCCGCCCTCCGAGGGCCGCGGCTCGGTCCACCACACCTCTTCGCCGACCGCGCCGACATACTCCGGCCGCCCGTCGTGGGAGGCGGCCAGCGCGGCGCCGATCGGCGACTTCCAGGTGCCGTAGGGCGCTTTTGGACCCGCCATGTGCCTTACGCCCCCTGCCCGTTGCCGCTCTCCGCCGCTCCGGAGCCGGGGCCGCTGTGCTTCAGGAAGTCGTCGAGCACCCGCACCCCGAAGTGCAGCGCATCGACCGGCACCCGTTCGTCCACGCCGTGGAAGAGCGCCCCGTAGTCGAAGCCCTCGGGGAGCTTCAGCGGTGAGAAGCCGTAGCCTGTGATGCCGAGGCGGGAGAACTGCTTGGCGTCGGTGCCGCCCGCCATGCAGTACGGGACGGACCTGGCGCCCGGGTCGAAGCGCTCGACGGCCTCCCGCATGGCCAGGTACGTCGGGGAGTCGACCGGTGCCTGGAGCGGGATCTCCCGGTGGTGGAACTCCCAGTCCACGTCCGGCCCGGTCAGCAGGTCCAGGGTCGCGGTGAACTCCTCCTCACCGCCGGGCAGCACGCGGCCGTCGACGAAGGCGGTGGCGCTGCCCGGGATCACGTTCACCTTGTAACCGGCGTCGAGCATCGTCGGGTTGGCGCTGTTGCGCACCGTGGCCTCCACGAGCGCGCCCGCGGGGCCGAGTCCGGCTACGAGCGCGTCGACCTCGCGGGCCAGGGCGGCGGGGTCCTGGGCGGACAGCTCGGCCTCGATGCCGTGCAGCTCGGCGAGTTCGGCCAGCGCGGCCCGCACGGTCGGGGTGAGCCGGACCGGCCACTCGTACGCACCGATCCGGGTGACCGCGGCGGCCAGCCTGCTGACGGCGTTGGCCCGGTTGACCTTCGAGCCGTGCCCTGCCCGGCCGCGCGCCGTCAGCTTCAGCCAGGCCGTGCCGCGCTCGCCGGCCGCGATGGGGTAGAGCCGCATGCCGGAGGCGTGGAAGGTGAAGGCGCCGGACTCGCTGATGCCCTCGGTGCAGCCCTCGAACAGCTCCGGGTGGTGGTCGGCGAGGAAGCTCGCACCGTAGACCGCGCTGTCCTCCTCATCGGCGGTGAAGGCCAGCACGATGTCCCGCCGGGGGCGCACGCCCGCGCGCGCCCAGGCGCGTACGGTCGCGAGGATCATCGCGTCCATGTTCTTCATGTCGATCGCGCCGCGGCCCCACACCACGCCGTCCCGGACCTCGCCGGAGAAGGGGTGCACGGTCCAGTCGGCGGGCTCGGCGGGCACGACGTCGAGATGGCCGTGGACGAGCAGGGCGCCGGCGCCCGGGTCGGTGCCCTCGATCCGCGCGACCACGTTCGTACGCCCCGGCGCGCGCTCCAGGAGCACCGGCTTGATCCCGGCGTCGGCGAGCCGCTCCGCGACGTACTCGGCCGCGGGCCGCTCGGCGCAGTCGCCACCGCCGCGGTTGGTGGTGTCGATCCGGATCAGGTCGGAGGTGAACCGCACCACCTCCTCCAACGCCTGCTCGTCCGGGCCCTGTTGGTCTGCGGTCTCAGCCATACTGCTCCTCCACGGCGGACGAGACGACGGTGGTAACCGCCTTGAAGCAGCGGATGCCGTCGTACATGGCCCCGGTTGTATAGGCGACCCGGCGCTCGCCGGTGGCGGCCACGCCGGGAACGACCGTGGCGGCGCCCGCCAGGTGCTCGGCGTCGAACTCCACCTCCACCGTGAACGGGCCGCCCCGGGCGGGCTCGTGCCGCACCGCGAGCGCGGCCGCGGCCTTGGCGCCCGCGCGGATGTCGGCCGCCGTACGGGCCGGAGTGCGGCAAACCGCCGCGTAGCGCGACACATAGTCCTTCACCGCCACGGCCTCGGCCCGCGGCGCGTAACCGCGCGCGTCCTCGCACGTGCGGTCGTCGCCGGTCACGAGCACCACCGGCACCCCGTACTCCGCCACCACCAGCGCGTTGAGCAGCCCTTCACTGGCGCGCGCGCCATTGACCCACACACCGGTGATGGAGTTGGCGAGGTACGTGTGCGCGAGCACGCCTTCGGTGCCGGCGCCCGTGTGGTAGCCGACGAACGCCACCCCGTCCACGTCACCGCGCTGCACGCCCTCGACCATGGTGAGCTCCTTGTGGCGCCCCGTCAGCAGCTGCGCCCGGTCGTCGAGCTTCTCCAGCAGCAGGTTGCGCATGGTCCAGTGCGCCTCGTTGACCAACACCTCGTCCGCGCCGCCGGCGAGGAACCCGGCGATCGCCGCGTTCACGTCGGACGTGAACATGTGCCGGCAGCGCTGCCACGGCTCGCTGCCCGGCAGCACGTCAGCGGGCCAGGTGACGCCGGTGGCGCCCTCCATGTCCGCGGAGATCAGGATCTTCAAGAGCCGCTCCCTCGCCCTGTGGTCCGGCCGTCTGACTGCTCCTGCGACCCTACCCAAGGCGTCTGACAGCGCGGCCGCCGCGGCGCGCGCGGCACTCCGCCCGGCGACCGGTTCCAGGTCCTGGTGAGCCTCGCCCCGTTCCTGGGCGACGGCGAGGCCCGGTGCGCCGTTTCGGCCGGCCCGTGAGCGGCTAGTCCTCGTGTCCCAGTTGCAGGTCCCGCTCCGTGCGGCCGCCGCCCGTCAGTTGGAGGACGGTGGCCACCGGGGGGTAGCCCGCGGCAATGACCGTGTACTCGCCCGCCGAGAGGTCCACGAAGCGGAAGGCGCCGTCCGGGCCCGTCGTCAGGGTGTCGACGACGTTGCCCGCCGCGTCGAGCAGGGTCACGCGGGCGTCCTCGACGGGGCGACCGTCGCTCGCGCGTACGGTGCCCCGCAGCACCGCGCCGCCCGCCAGCTCGATGTCCTGGCGGGTCTCGCGGGCGGGCTGGACGGAGACCGGCAGGGCGGCGGGGCGGAAGGCCGGGGCGCTGACGGCCAGGACGTACTCGCCCCCGACCAGCTCCGCGATCGCGTAACCGCCTTCGCGCCCGCTGCGCGTGGTCGCCACGACCTCGCCACGCGCGTCCGTGAGCGTCACCGCCGCGTCGCGGACCGGCGTACCGTCCGCAGTGGTCACGGCCCCGGCGAGGCGGCCCGCGCCGCCGAGGACCACGTCGAGCTCGACGGGCCGTTCCCCGACCGTGACGCTCACGGCCTGCGGCTGGTGCCCCCCGGCCGCGGCAATCAGGACGTACGAGCCGGAGCCGGGCGTGCTCAGCGCGTACCGGCCGTCCTCGCCCGAGGCGCCCCGGCCGATCTGCCGCCCGCCGACGTCGATGAGGGTCAGCGCGGCGCGCGGGACCGGGCTCGCGTCGTGGTGCTGGACCGTGCCGCACACCGGCACGCCCGCGTGCGAAGGGGCGGGCCCCGCATACCCGTTGAGGGACGGCGCGCCCGTGGTGCCGGCGCCGTGGGGGCGCGCGGTCGGGATGGTCTGGGTGTCGGCGGCGGCACCGGGGGCGTTGTGGGACACCAGGGGTTTCTCCTTCAGGAGGAAGGCGAGCAGGAAGCCGAGCGCGAGCACCGGCACCAGGTAGAGGAAGATGCGCGGCATGGCGTCGGCGTACGCGCGGATGTATCCGTCGCGCAGCGCCGCGTCCATCGCGTGCACCATCTGTGGGGTGATCGAGTCCGGGGACGGCAGGTCGGCCCCGGGCGGCAGGTCGTCCGCGAGTCGGTCGGCCAGCCGGTTCGCGAAGAGCGTCCCGAAGACCGCGGCACCGACCGAACCCCCGATCTGCCGGAAGTAGTTGTGGGCGCTGGTGGCCACGCCCAGGTCGGCCGGCGGAACCGCGTTCTGCACGGCCAGGATGAGCACCGGCATGACGAGCCCGATGCCCAGGCCGAGTACGGCCATCCCCACGCTGTACTCCAGCCGCGGGGTGTCCACCTCAAGCCGGGACAGCAACCACATCCCGACCCCGGCGAGGGCGCAGCCGAGCAGCGGGTGGACCTTGTAGCGGCCGGTGCGGCTGATGAGTTGGCCGGAGCCGATGGAGGCCAGGACGATGCCGCCCATGAGTGGCAGCATCAGCAGCCCGGACTCGGTGGCGCTCGCGCCGTCGACCATCTGCAGGAAGCTCGGCAGGTAGCTGGCCGCGCCGAAGAGGGCGATACCGACGACCGCGCCGACCAGGCTGGTGACGGTGAAGACGGAGTCGCGGAACAGCCGTAGCGGAATGATGGGTTCAGGCGCGAACCGTTCGACGACCAGGAACAACAAGGTGGCGGTGAGCCCGCCCGCTCCCAGGGCAAGGATCGGCCGCGAGCTCCACGCGTACTCGGTGCCGCCCCAACTCGTCAGCAGCACCAGGCAGGTGGAGGCCGCGGCCAGCAGGAACGCCCCGACCACGTCCAGGCGCGGTCTGGCGGCGGGCTTGGGCAGCCGCAGGACGAGCGCGATGACGGCCAGCGTGACGATCCCGAACGGGACATTGATGTAGAAGCACCAGCGCCAGGAGGCATGGTCGGTGAAGAAGCCCCCCAGGAGGGGCCCGGCCACGGAGGCGAGGCCGAAGGCGGCACCGATCAGGCCCATGTAGCGGCCGCGTTCGCGCGGCGGCACGATGTCCGCGATGATCGCCTGTACACCGATCATGAGCCCGCCGCCCCCGATGCCCTGGACGGCGCGGAAGGCGATCAACTCGTCCATGGTGCGCGACCAGCCCGCGAGCGCGGAGCCGGCGACGAACACCAGGATCGCGAACTGGAACACGCCCTTGCGGCCGAAGAGATCGCCGAGCTTGCCGTAGAGCGGCAGCCCGATGGTGGCGGCGAGGAGGTACGAGGTGACGGCCCAGGACATCTTGTCCAGGCCGTGGAGTTCGCCGACGATCCTGGGCAGCGCGGTGGCCACGATGGTCTGGTCGAGCGCGGCCAGCAGCA